>JAHBUR010000004.1 GCA_019637975.1 Bacteroidota bacterium
GATCACATGACAGGGGGCCTTCCTTTGTGTTCAAAGGTACATGTACCCATGTCCGGTGGAGCGTGGTCGAATCAAGTTTTCGCGTTGTGAATCATTTCCCCTTGTAACAGGTCTTTGTGCCAAACCAACGACCGTCATAATGCACGGTCACGAATAAACGCAAGTACGCCTCAGCGTACGGCACCCCGTTCCTGGATCGAGGTGGGTAACACTTGTAGATATTGTTGTCCGCGGCCCTGATAGCGCGGACGGTATGCAGCAGTAAAATCTCGCCCTCATAACGATAGGAAAAGCGAATGAGATTTTCAAGGGCTATGCCCTGAACGTGTCACAGATCAACCCTCTTCACCTCAAGACCCCAAAAGAGCTCGAAAAAAATCCCCCCAACATGTATTGACCAGCCTAATTTGCTGCTTCCAGTGATCTTGATTGGCTTCGATTGGCTACAAAGAGCATACACCATATTCAGTCAGGACTGACACATTCGTTGCGATCCTTTGATAAATCCATGACATACCAGGTCTGCTATAAGGAAACCTGTGGCGATGTTGAAGAGGGTTGTTGTACCGGCGCCGTTGGGGCCGATGAGGGAGGTGTATTGTGTTGTTCAATCAAGCTCGGATCGTTCTCTATGTGTCCACTTTCTTTGTCCGTCACGCGAGAAGCGTGACGAGATCTCGATGCCATTGGGATCGGACTCGCCCAAAGTCCCGCTCTTTGAGATTCCGCAGATGCGGGATTCAAGGGCGGAAAAAGTGGACGGAAAGTCCGCCTTCCAGGATCCCGCACATAGGGCGGATCCAGAAGCGGGAAAAGGGCGGCGAAATCGTAACCCACGAATCACTCGCCACCCCGCATGCCAGAGATTTCGGCCGTGGTGCAATTGCTTGTTTTGCCGAAATCTCAACCCCTTCGAGTGATTCTTCCCACTGCGCACCGCCAGCGATTTCGGAAGCCCACCACACGTTAGATCAGATCCCCTGCGCTAATTCATTATCAACAGTTGTCATGGGACATCTTAAGGTTGATTCAAGTCAGTCTGTTGGTTTCGCCAAAGCCAAATTTTAAGCATGCGGTCAGTTCATCGCCCACTTTCTTTGCTCACCCAGTTGAAATCGCGAAGCTCTGCATGATTCGCCAACCCGCACAGCTCGTCAGAGTCCGTCGGACGACGGCCCTGCCGGAGTCTGACGACCGTCAATTCCGGACACCTCAGCTTATTGGCGGGCAAGCTGAAACCGCAAAGCCAGATTGGTTTGCCATCCCACACAGCTCGTCAGAGTCCGTCGGACGACGGCCCCTGCCGGAGTCTGACGACCGTCGATTCGGGAGGAGTAAGGGGCTGGATTCTTGGGGCTATGTATATCTGGCAGATAGACGGCCTATCTGCTACAAATAGATTCGATTGAGAAGACTCCTGCAAGGTACCGACATCTATCAATGGCACATTATGCTCTATGTGCCGGTGATATATTCTCAGCCAACCGAGGTGGGTAACACTCGTAGATATTGTTGTCCGCTGCCCTGATAGCGCAGACGGTATGCAGCAGTTACATTCTCAGAAAACGGTGCCGTACCCAACGTATTTCGGCTCAGCTGCAGCGACCACCTACTGTAGGAAAATAGATCGAAAGGAGAAGTGTTATGGCAATGCGGGGTTTTGTATTCCTGATTCTTGTTGTGTCGGCTTTAACTGTGTAGGTCGGCGCCCGAAAAGAGTGCTTTTTGCGCATGGCACCAATGCCTTGACATGGCGAATCGATCTCCAAGCGTACGCTTAAGGCGGTTTGCCCTATCCGCCGATTGCGACCATTGCGGCATTTCCGGAATGTACTAACTCGGGGACATCGGGATGGCGCTCCCATTTGGCAATGACGCATGCTTGAATTGCCCGTTCGATTTCCGTCTGCTCTGCTCCGCTACGAAGCAGCAGCTTGAGATCCGTTTCCTCGCGCGCAAAGAGGCAATTCCTGAGTTTTCCGTCTGCGGTGAGGCGCAAACGATTACACGAATCGCAGAAGTGTTCGCTGATCGTCGGGATGAAGCCAACCACTGCATCGGTTCCGGCAACCCGATACTCTTTCGCTGTTCCCCGCACACCTTCGCCCGGCAATATTGGAATGAGCTGATACCTCCGGCTGATTCTCTCTTTCATCTCACCGTAGGACATGAAGCGGACTTCGTTCCACCGGTTGCCGAGAAACGGCATGTATTCTATGAACCTGACATTCAGAGATTTGTCGACGGCAAGCGAAACGAAATCCGGTAATTCGTCGTCGTTGAAGTCTCTCATGACCACCGTGTTGATCTTCACCGATGCAAAACCGGTTTTCGATGCGGCTGAGATGCCGGCGAGAACATGGTCGAAGCCACTGCGAAGCGAGATATGCTCGAATCGTTCCGGTCGAAGTGTGTCAAGGCTGATGTTGATATGACGTACACCGGCCGCGTGCAGGGCTTGCGCATTCTCTTCCAGGAAAATGCCGTTGGTTGACAACGCAAGCGTTGTAAGACCGGGAATTGCCGAAAGGTGCGAACATAATTCCTCAACCCCCTTCCGCACCAAAGGCTCTCCCCCCGTCAACCGGATTTTGTGTACTCCCAGATCAACGAAGGTACGCGCAAGGGCCAGAATTTCATCGAACTTCAGAATCTCTTCCCGCGGCTGGATGGCAATTCCTTCCGCGGGCATGCAATACTTGCATCGCAAGTTGCATCTATCGGTGAGTGAAATCCGGAGATACTCGTGGCGACGATCAAATGTATCGGTGAGGGGGGTGACGGGCATACGTTTCAGAACGTTACCATGGTCAAAAGGTATCCCCAGAATGCAGCATCGCTGCCGTTAAACCGTTGGCGCATCGCCGAGGCCGGGAGGAATACCGAAGTGCCCACTTCAAAATTGACATTCCTGTTGTAGCGGAGTGTGAGCACTACATCGATTTCCTGACCCAGGGTGCGTTGGCCCGCGATAGATTGATGGTAGGCGAAATGGTGGAACCAAATGTTCAGGCTGAGTTTCTCGGAGGGCGTGATGGTGGAACGGATCATCAGATCAGTCAATCCGCGGTCAAGCGTCTGTGCCGGGATGTTGATGAAGTAGTCCATATACCCGTAGAACTTATGTCCCGTATGAAAGGCGGGATCAAACGACTTGTACGTCGTTCCGCCCGATAATCCGGACAGGAGTTCATAACCTGCCGCAACGCGGCTGAACACGGAACCTTCAAACGAGTATCCCACTCCTCCTGTCAACATATACGCCGAAATGTTGGTGGCCCGCCGCTTGCCCCCTTGATAGGCAAATTCACATTCGTAATCGAGAGCATTGGCCTTCCCTTTGACGTGCGAACCGGCTGTGAAACGCTGCAGTTCCGTGGCACCAGACGAAAGCGAGCGGTTCCATTCGTACAGAAGATAGCCGCTTACTGTGTGTTCGGGAATATTCTTTATTGAAAGATACGAACCGAAGAAATTGCTCCCCTCATCACTCACCGGTTGCACCGCCGGAGGAGTTGCCACCGGTGCATACGGTTGTACCTCGCCGGTGTTCATCGCAAAGAGATCGAGCATGAATGAAGGAATATCGAAACGGGCGAGACCACCGTCAAATACGCGGCCGACGTTATGCCAGCCAACCGTCCCGACCATTCTCTCATTGCCGTACGACAATTCCTGGCGGCCGAGACGCAGCGTCAGTTCATCGAGAAACAGCTTTGTAAGCTCAACGTATCCTTGGTGAAGGTCGAGGTTGCGTGAATCGGAAAGAGTGCTTGTTTCCTGGCCGAACACCCGCGAATCACGGGCCTGAATAAGAATGCGGACATCCTCCAACGGACGCGCTTCGAGCCCCAGCCGTGTTCGCAACAGCGTGTAGGTATTTGCATGGGTTCGCTGATTACAATCGCGCATGTCCACTTCACTGCGGATCCGGATATCTCCCATCCACCGAAAAGAGGGAGAGAAATCCTGGGAGGATGCTGGCACAGCGGCAAGAAGAAGGAAGAAGGCAAGAAGGCGCATACGTACATTGTTCCTGAGACAAGTTCAAGAGAGATGGAGGCTTTCCTCCAGCATCGGGTCTTTCACGGGAACTACCGGGGCCCGGGAGAGCGCCCGGAAAGTTCCGAAAAAAAAGTATGCAAGTGCAGCGGCAATCGGCCCGATAACCCAGAGGCTGAACTCCGGCCCCGACTCGTGAAACGGCGGCAGTATCATCCAAAACAAATCTATCCAATGCCCGATCATGATGATGATGCAGACCTTGAAGAGCAGGCCTTCGTTCCGCTTCGCTGATTGCGGAAGAAGAACAGCGAAAGGAATCACCCAGTTGAAGACAACATTGAGTCCGGTGAAGATGAGCCAACTCCCTTGCTCCCGACGAAGATAATATACCACCTCCTCGGGAATATTGGCATACCAGATAAGAATGTACTGGCTGAACCAGATGTACATCCAGAATGTGCTGAAGGCGAAGATGAGCTTCCCGAGATCGTGCAGGTGGGATTCGTTCACAACTCTTTGCAGCGGCCCCCAGCGCCGCAACAGGATAACGACGATGGTAATGGCGGCCAGACCGTTCAACAGCAACCCGCAGAAATTGTAAATACCGAAGATGGTGCTGTACCAGTGCGGCTCTAACGACATGATCCAATCCATGCTTGCGACAGTGAAGGTCAACGCAAACACGACAAGAAATACTGCCGAGAGTTTTGTGCTTTTTGCCGTAAGCGTAATGTCGCCGCTCGCATCCTGCTTGCGTGAGTACTTTACCAGCAAGGCCACAAACAGCAGCCAGAGACCAAGGTAAATCACCGTGCGGATCACGAAGAACGGGACGTTCAACCAGCCGGCCTTCTCGTGCAACATGTGGTCCGCCGCGACGACATCCTGATGACTCCACTCATACAACGTCCCTATGCCGAACAAAACGACGAACATTGCAAGGGCCGCGACGGGCAACACGCTTGTCATTGCCTCCGGTACCCGGCGGAATGCTACGGCCCAACCGGCGTTGGTAACAAACAGCAGGGCGATAAACACAGCCCCGGCAATTCCCAGACTCAGCAGATAGTATGCAGCAAGCAGAATGTTCGGCCAGGTCGCCGCGGGATTGACGATCACGCCTATAGCGGTGATGATGAGTCCCGCCCCGGCCAACAGCAAAAGATTCCGACGGAGAGCGGGAGAGAGCTGAAATGCAGCGTGCTTCATGATCATGGCTGCCCCGCTGCAAGTGATCGTTGCTGTGTTTGCAACGACCGGATGTACGCGATAACATGCCATCGATCGGCACGCGTTACCTGCGCGGCAAGGGACGGCATGTTCTTTTGTCCGAATGTTATCACATGAAACATTTGTCCATTCTTCATCTTCATGGCATTCTCTGCAAAGAGTGATGGTGGAGGGGGGAATCCACGCTGCGCGACAGTGCCGTCACCCGCTCCGCCGGCGCCATGGCACGGGGAGCACACTGCGGCGTACACTTTTCCACCGCGCTGAATATCGTGCAGGGTGTCGGCTGCGACCAGCGGGCTTTGCAATTCCTCGCCTGCCCGTTTTGCTTCGGCTTCGGAAGCCGAAAATGATATTGGCGGAAATCCGCGCGCTATTGTTCCCTCCACCGGCGGCTGCAGAAGCTTCCCGTCGGGAAAGACACTTGTTGCTGCAAGTGACGGATACGAAGTATGTGCCACCATCCCCGGAAGTATCTCGATGTTGCGTGTGGTATAGTCACGCCGGACGAGAAAAATAGTCGCAATCAACATTATGAACAACAACAACAGGACAGTATTGACGATTTTGATAACCATCAGTCGGCCTCCACCTGTTCTTCCATCTTCAGTAGATGAAACGGTGTGAACATCTCACGCACGGTGTGCACGTCGAACGCGGCGTCCGTTTGTGTCAGGACAAGCACGAATTTGTCGTTTGTCACTCCCTCGAACAATCTCTTCGGCTTCCTGCCCGGAAGGAGCTTGCTGCGCAGCAGGAACGCGAGTACTGTTCCGACTCCGGCGAACAATACCGTCACTTCAAACGTGACAGGTACGAACGCTGGAAGCGAAATCAGGGGTTTCCCGCCGACATTGACAGGCCAATCCCACGCCGAAGTCCAGATTTGAAATCCGAGCTTCGCAATCGCTCCGGTGAGGCCAAGCGCAAGACACACTGCAGCAATGCGAGTCGGCTTGATTCCTTGGGCGATGTCAAGTCCGTGCACGGCAAACGGCGTGTAGGCATCTACTATGTCATAGCCGCGGGTTCGTGCCGTCTTCGTCGCTGCAACGATATCGTGTTCGCTGCCGAACACGCTGACCAGCAGTCGTCTGCTCATGCGTGACCTCCTTTCCCGTTGCGGCCGTAGTGGAGAACCCCTTTTACTTCACCGATTGCAACCATCGGAAGGAAGCGGGCGAAGAGGAGGAAGAGTGTGAAGAACAACCCGAAGCTTCCGGCAAGTGTTGCAAGATCAATAATCGTGGGCGTGAAGCTTGCCCAGCTTGCGGGCAGATAATCCCGCGTCAGCGATGTCATGATGATAACAAAGCGCTCGAACCACATACCGACGTTGATAATGATGGAGATGATGAACACCCAGATGACATTCGTTCTCAATTTCTTGAACCAGAAGAATTGTGTCGCGAGAATATTGCAGCCCACCATCATCCAGTACGTCCAGCCGTACGGACCCAGCGCACGGTTGATGAATGCAAACTGCTCGTAGCCGTTCGCCGAGTAGTATGCGACGAACAGCTCCGTCGCATACGCCAAGCCGACAATTCCTCCCGTTGCGAGAATCACCTTGCACATGTTCTCGATGTGGTGTGTGGTGATATAGGCTTCCAAGCCATTTACCTTTCTCACAATCAGCATCAGCGTCAACACCATTGCGAAGCCCGAGAACACGGCACCGGCGACAAAATACGGGGGCAGAATTGTTGTATGCCAGCCGGGAATCACCGACGTGGCAAAATCCCAACTCACGATTGTATGCACGGAAACAACAAGCGGGGTTGCGAGTCCGGCAAGCAGCAAATAGACCTTCTCATACCGATGCCACGTCCGGTTGGAGCCGTTCCAGCCCAGACTGAAGAAGGCGTACACTTTTTGTTTGATGGTTGATGTTGTTCTGTCGCGCAGCGTTGCGAGATCGGGTATCAATCCCACATACCAAAAGACGAGCGAGATGGTGAAGTAACAGCTGATTGCAAACATATCCCACTCAAGCGGCGACCGGAAGTTAACCCACAACGGCCCGCGGAAGTTGGGATAGGGAACAAGCCAGAATGCAAACCAGGGTCTTCCTGTGTGAATGATCGGGAAGATTCCGGCGCAGATCACGGCGAAGATCGTCATCGCTTCGGCAGAGCGGTTGACGGATGTTCTCCATTTCTGTCTGAAGAGAAAAAGAATAGCCGAGATCAGTGTGCCCGCATGCCCGATACCGATCCAGAAAACGAAGTTGGTGATATCGAACGCCCAGCCTACCGTATTGTTCAATCCCCACACACCAACACCAGTCATAATTTGATAGGCGACGGCGGCAGCACCGATCAGCAACACGCCGGCCGAAATGATGAACGCTGCCCACCATGCTGTGGAGGTTTTTCTTTCGAGAGGCTTCGCGATGTCGTGTGTGACGTCGGCGTACGACTTGTTGTCGAGAACGAGAGGCTTGCGCAACACGGAAAGGACTTCAGCCATGTGTCACCTCCTTCGTCTCCTCACGGTCGTGCACAAGTGTCATATATCCCACCGAGGGTTTCACGCCGATTTCTTCCAACACGCGATAATAGCGGGGGTCCTTCATCTGTGCTGCAATTGTGCTCTTCGGATCGTTCATGTCTCCAAACATAATGGCTTTTGCAGGACACGATTGTGCGCACGCAGGTTGCACGTCGCCATCCTTCACCGGACGGCCGTCGCGCTTCGCTTCGATTTTCGCAAGCTGAATCCGCTGAACGCAGAACGAACATTTCTCCATCACGCCGCGGTCACGCACGGTCACGTCCGGATTCAGCACCATCCGCTGCATATCATCGCCGCGGTAGTAGTGGAACCAGTTGAAGCGGCGGATTTTGTACGGACAGTTGTTGGCGCAGTAGCGTGTTCCGACGCACCGGTTATAAATCTGTTGATTCAACCCTTCGTCGTTGTGCACTGTCGCAAGCACGGGGCAGACGGTTTCGCACGGCGCGTTGCCGCAATGCTGACACATCATCGGCTGGTGGGCAACGGAGAAGTTGCCGTCCGATTCATCGTAGTAGCGGTCAATGCGAATCCATGTCATTTCCCGGTTGCGACGGACTTCGTCTTTTCCCACAACCGGAATGTTGTTTTCCGCCTGACAACTCACGACACACGCCGAGCAGCCCGTACACGCCGTCAGGTCAATCGCCATTCCCCAATGATGCCCCGTGTACTTGTGATCGTCCGACCACATCGAAACGATCTCATGCTTGTCGAAACTTCCGGCGGAGGGATCCTTGGTGTATGCGGCGAGCGTTGTCTCCTGCACGATTGGCCGCCGTTCGGTGGTTGGCTTGCCTAACAGATCGGGATTGTAGAGAGAATCATACTCCTGCGTTGCAACCAACTCGACACTCCGGCTGGTCGGCGCGAGTGTGACGTTGCGCCCCGCGTATTGCAGCGAGCCGTTCACGAAGGCGAGCAGCGGCGCGGCATTCACGCCGACAAGATGTCCCTTTTCAACCGTTGGTCGGGACTGCATCCACTTCGGACCGATATCGAAGAACCGGTCAGTTCCTTTGCGCCCATAGCCGAACGCAACGGCAACTACACCCTCATGCTGGCCGGGCTGAATGTGCACCGGAAGTGCAATGCGTTTACCGTCATCGGTCGTGATGGTGACGATGTCCCCTTTTACAACACCGAGTCGCAGCGCAGCGCGTTGCGAAAGGGACGCGTAATTATCCCATACAATCTTCGTCACCGGGTCGGGCAATTCGTGCAGCCACGGATTGTGTGCGTGCCGGCCGTCGAGCATCGTGAGTGACGGCTGCAGAACGAGCATCATTGATCCCGTTTCGGTTGACGCCGGTTCGTTCAACGTGTCAGCAATTACAGATTGTTTGAATGATGCTTTGACCGGCGGCGGATTGGCTTGCGCGACACCTGTCATCACAGCGTCGTTCCAGAACTTCTCGAACGTCGTTGCGCCGGTTGCACGCTTGAAGATGGTAGCGTTCCATTCTTCACGAATCAATTCGTATGCTGTCTTCTTCTCACCCATCCACCGGGCCAATGATTCTGCAAGCGAACGCCCGTTCGAGAGGGATTGCATGACAGGCTGCGTGACAGCGACAACGCCGGCAACAGGCTCCGCATCGTTCCAACCTTCAAGCGGATGCGGAAGCGGTAACGCAAACCGTGCCGCCGACGCGGTTTCATCAAGCCGGTCGGAAAGCGCGATCGTCAGCGGCAGAGTTGCCAACTTCTCCCCAAGCGAAGTTCCAACAGGAAGATCATACACCGGATTACAGCCCGCGGTGATGAGGATGCCGACTTGGCCCGACTCAATCTCATCGAGCAATGAATTCAACTCTGCGTCATTTCCCTTCGCCTGCAATGACGGGCGTTCGACATCTAACGTGCTGCCGTAGTTGCCGAGCAGTTGGTTGATGACGTTTACCATCAATTGCGTGTGCGTATCATTTGCGCCGCATACCACGAGTGATTCGCCGCGTGCGTTCCACAACTCCCCGGCAATTTCCTCGATCTGGTCAGCGAACGCAAGATTGGGTGCAGCTACAGAAGCGGGCGTGCCCGACTTCTTCAACAGATTCATCATCAAGAGCTTGACGGATGCCTGCATTTCACCGGGCGAGACGGCGATGCGTTTGTCCGCGTTACTGCCCGTGAGCGAGAGTGCCGATTCGATGTGGATATGACGGGAGAATTTCGGCGGCGTGCCTTCAAGCGAGCGGCCCTTCCTGTACGCAGCAGTGAACTCAACGGCCGAAATCCAGCTCCCCAGAAAATCCGCCGCAAAGCTGACGATCGTCTTCGCTTTATCGAAACGGTAATGCGGCAGAACGCGCACGCCGTGACTTAGCGCGTGTGCGTCGAGTATCGCCGAAGTTGAAATCGCATCGTACTGGATGTGCCTCGCATTGCCGTAGCGGGCGAGAAAGCGGTTGATGACCGCGAGCGTTGCGGGACTGTTGATCGTTCCGGTGAGAATGCGGATGCCGGATGGGGCATGACGCGCAAGCGCGTCCATCACTGCTGCGTCGAGTTCCTCCCACGTAATCTGCTTGCCTCCTGCGTGTGGTGCGCGCAAACGCTGCGAGTCGTACACTGTTAGAAGCGACGCCTGCCCGATAGCGCATAAGCCGCCGCGTGAAAGCGGGTGATCCGGGTTCCCTTCAAGTTTGACCGGACGGCCGTCACGGTTCTTTGCCAAGACGCCGCATGCCGCGCTGCAACCATGACATGTTGTCGAGTACCAGTACGCGAGCCCGGGTGTCACTTCCTCCGGTTGTATCAGAAACGGAATCGCTTTCTCAAGCTTTCCTTCCTGACATCCGGCAAGGATTGCGCCGAACGAGAATCCCGCCAGCTTCAAAAACGACCGGCGGTCAAATCCCGTTGTCTCTTCTTCATGATGATGATCGTGACTCATGGTGCCTGCTGTTGTTCTCCAAGAATGCATTGCAAATCGTTTTCGGGGGATGAGGTCTGTCGATGCTCACCCTCTAATGATGACACGTCACACAATCAGTTGACGCCTTCACTTGCATCCCGTTGATGCCGTTGATATTTGCGTCACGGTGGCAATTCACACACCAGCCCATTGAGAGGTCGGAGACCTGGCGCACACGCTCCATCGTCTCGACGGCGCCGTGGCATTTCTGACACGAGACACCCGCATTGACATGTGCGCTATGATTGAAATAGACGTACGCCGGAAGATTGTGAACTCTCACCCATTCAACCGGCGTTGCGCTTGCCGCCAAAGCGCTGTCGCGGCTCATGTGTTCATACAATTTCTTCAATTCGGGCGAGACGACTTCACGCGGCTTGCGCTTTTCTTTGTCCGCCACATCACCTTCCGCCTTCACGTCAACCCATGGTGCGGTCACAAATTTGTGACAGTTCATGCATGTGTTGACCGGGGGAATGCCGGCATTCTTGCTTCGCTCGGCTCCGCCGTGACAGTGCATGCAGTCGATGCCCAACTCTCCGGCATGGAGCCGATGCGAGTAGGCAATAGGTTGCACAGGTTCGTAGCCCTGATGATTGTCCGGAAGCTTGATGTTATAGGTGAAGGAGGTCATAAAGACACTTCCGGCAAGCAACACAGCGACACCGAGAATTACTGTAAGAAGTCGACTCTTCAACCAGTTCATGGATCTATCCCGTTATGCGTACTGAATACATCATCTGTCAGCTTGGCTTCTCGCATCCTTTGCGTGTGTAGTACCACCAGTTGATGGCGGTGGCGATCACATAGAATACCCCGACACCAACGAAGAACGGCACCGGTGTTCCGACGTTCGTGATCACGGCTCCGATCAATGTTGCAAACACAAACGGCCCGTATGCGGCAACTGCGGCGGTCCATCCGATCACGCCGGCGGCCTGCCGGGGTGAATGGGAAAAGATAATCGGATACTGCCGGAAGGTCGAGGCATTCCCGACCCCTGTCAGGAAGAACAACACTAACATCAGCACAACAAACATCGGGAACTGATCGATCGAAGCCGGATGCAGCAGGCCCATCCCGATCATGATTGCAACACCGGCAATCAGGCCGATGCCGACGAGATGAGTGAGTATAGCGCCGCCATACTTGTCCGCCAACGGCCCGGCAGCTACCCGCGCCGCTGAGCCGACAAGCGGGCCGAGAAACGCATAGGTCAGCGCGTCCGGTGCGTCAGGGAATCCTCCGTACAGTGTCTTGATCAGAAGAGGAAACGCCGCGGAGAGTCCCGAGAACGATCCGAACGTCATGATGTACGTGATCGTACAAAACCAGGTGTGCTTATTCTTGAAAATATCGAGCTGCTCTCTGAAGGTTGCTTTGATAGGCACACTCCGCAAATAGCGCCACGCCACCACGCCGACAATCAAGAGCAAGGGCACGTACCAGAATGCGGCGTTTTGCAGCCAGATTTCGCTTGATACTCCTCCTTTTGTCATTGTGCGCGATTCGCCCAGCAGCGACCCGAACATTGCGAAGCCGATGATCCAGGGAGTCACAAATTGTGTCAGGCTGACGCCGAAATTGCCAATGCCGGCTTGAATGCCCAACGCCGTGCCTTGCAGGCGCTTCGGGAAGAAGATACTTGTGCTCGGCATGTAGGAAGAGAAGTCGCCGCCGCCGAATCCCGCCGTAAATGCAAGAACCATGAAAATCCAGAACGGCGTATCCGGGTTCATCACCGCAAGCCCGATGCCGATGCACGGAATGAGTTTGATGAGAGTTGCGACAGAAATCACATTGCGCGTACCGAAAATCGGGATGAGGAATGTGTGCACGATGCGCAGAGTTCCCCCGGCGAGACCGGGCATAGCCGCCAGCCAGAACAGCTGCATCGTATCGAACGTGAAGCCGACTTGCGGCAGCCGCACAACAATCGCGCTCATCATGAACCATGTGGCAAACGACAGAACCAGGCTCACCGTCGTGATCGTGAGCGTACGCCAAGCAATCTTCTTCCCCGTCTCTTCCCAGAATCGTTCATCTTCCGGGAGCCAAGTGTCAAGATACGTCGTGTTGGATGCGGTTCTCATTGCCGTTTCCCTGACGTTGAGGAGGTCACTTCAATTGGTACCGGAACAGGCTCTCCCGAAACGACTGGTCCCAAAGTCGTGTGATGTGTACTCTCCTCCTCGATGTGATGCGGATCGAGTTCCTCATCGAAAGCCCCCTTCGGCTCTTTCAGGAACACGAGACAGTACAGGAAGCTGAACGCCGCTCCGCCCGCAAGGATGTAGAAGAAGGTTGTCGCATCGACCAGAGAGTAGATAACAAGATAGATCACGGCTCCCACGTTGCCGAACGCTCCCGCCATTCCCGCAATCTGGCCGGTCATCCTCTTATTGATGAGGGGAATGATGGCGAACGTCGCCCCCTCCGCGCCCTGCACAAACATCGAACACATAATGGTGATGGCAACCGCAATCCAGATCGGCCAGGCTGAGTCGATCATTCCCATTCCGAAGAACCCGAGCGCGATACCAAACATGTAGATGCTCATGACAAGCTTGCGGTTCTTCATAGTGTCCGACAACAACCCCCCCAGCGGGCGGGCGAAAAGATTGACAAACGCGAATGACGAGGCCACAATGCCTGCAAATTCCGGCCCGACGGAAAACGTGCTCTCGAAGAACGCCGGCAGCATCGAGACGACGGCCAATTCCGCCCCAAAGTTTGCGACGTACGTCGTGTTGAGTGCTGCGACGTTGTTGAAGGAATAGCGTTCCTCTTCCGGCACACCTTTCTTCAGGATCGGGAGGTTGATCTGGAGTGTCTTGATCACGTGTCCGATGTACACAACGATCAGCCCTGCGTAAATGATGTACAGGTATTCCGCCGGGATCAGGCTGTGCGTCTCACCGGACTCGTTGGTCAACTGAATGCGGGCGATACGCCACGCAAGCAGCCCGAGCGCCCCCACGAGAGGGAATGACCAAAGCAGATACTGGACAAGATCGCCGTACGACGTCACGGTCATCGGCTGGGTCTTCTTCGTTCCGACGAACCTCGTTCCCTTCGGCGTGTCTCTCACGACAAAATAGTACACGAAGCCGTATACAAGAGACACGAGGCCGTTGACGAACAGTGCCCATCGCCACCCATTCTCTGTCTGTCCGAACCATCCCTCCATCACGGTCAAGGCAATCCACGGCAATGTCATTGCGGCCCATGCCGAACCGAAGTTCCCCCATCCGGCATAAAAGCCTTCCGCCCGCCCGATCATTTTCGGAGGAAACCATTGTGACACCATCCGGATGCCGATAACGAAACTTGCGCCGATCATGCCGAGCACGAGCCGGGCGACAAGAAGCTGAAGGAAGGAGTTGCCGAACGCGAAGATGAATGTCGGAATCGCCATCACCACAAGCAGCCCCGAAAACACGATGCGCGGCCCGTACTTGTCAATCAACGCCCCGACGATGATGCGGGCGGGGATCGTCAGCGCGACATTGCAAATGGCAAGGATCTTGATGTGTTCAGGCGTCAACCAGTTGACTTCACGCAACATGGTGGTCGCCAGCGGCGCCATATTGAACCACACGTAGAACGAGATGAAGAAGGCAATCCAAGTATAGTGCAGCACACGGATGCGCTCTTGCGAGAAGTCGATCAGTTCAGGCTTTTTCATAAATGATGATGAGTGGAATTATGCCTTGTTGCGCAGCAATGCATACCATCGGACGACTTGCGGCTTCCGCCAGAAGTAGGGGTTCGGTGCCACAAGAATGTGCACGAGCCTCGTGAAGGGAGCGAAGGCAATCATCAGCCACGCACTGACGATGTGCAGTTTCACCATCCACGGCATTGCCGTCACATAGGTGATGTCGGGACTCAACGTGACGAGCGACCACAAATAGGGTGCAGCCAGAGAGGCAAACCATGACGAGCCCCAGCTGTGAAAGATTGCCACGTAAATGCCGCTCAGGATCTGCACCACAAAACTCGCAAACACAACCCAATCTGCCCAGCTTGTCACTTTTTTGACTTTCGGGTCTGTTATACGACGGAAGATGAGCGCACCAAGCCCGATCAATGTCAACAGCGCCGCGATGAAGGCAGATGCTTCGAGGATGTACAGACGGAGCGGAACACTGTTCCATGCCAGCACTTCGCGAGGGAACAGGAAAGCAATAAGATGCCCCAAGAGAACGGTGATAATGCCGAAGTGAAACGGCACGAGCCCCCAGAAATGCTGTTTGTTCTCAAGAAATTGAGATGAGAGACTCGAGAATGTGAAGGCCTCGGTCCGGTAGCGGCGAATTGAGACGAGCAAAAAGAGAATCACCGCCACGTACGGAAAGACGATGAAGAAAATCTGATCGAGGAAAAAAGGGCCCGTGCTGATCATGACTCTACTCCTTCATGAGTTTGTATCATCATTGTGAGCATCAACTGCACACTCACAAGGACATGTTCGTAGGGGTTTTCCTGCCCGGCAAACCCTTCGAGCATCTTCGCCATCGCTTTGAGAACGCGGGAGGGGATGAATTCTTCCGCTTCACTACGCTCCATTCTCCCCACTGCGTGAAGCACCGAGGTGAGATGATCGGGCAGTTCAGTAGACTCCTCAACGCCGCACCTTCTGAGCACATTCCGCATCTGTACCAGAAACGCCCCGCGTTCGTACGTCTCGCCATAGAGATGCCAACCCACTTCGAGACTGCTGACGGGATTGATATCGAACGTGCGTGTGTAGAGTTCCTCCATCTCTCCCTTGTTCAGTCCTTCGATTGCTTTCGAGAATGCATACAGTCTTCCCACCATCTCCTCCGCGTCGGAATGTGCCGCAATGAATTGCAGGGACTCCGCCACGCGGGATTTGTAGTCTTCGCCGGGATAGGAGAGGATGGTGGCGAGTCCGTCAAGTGCTTGCGCGTAGTGTGTCATCAGAGACCTCGCTTCGGTGGTTCCATGAATCCGAATCCGACTGCCGTTTTGTGCTCCGCCGGGTCACGCATCATCTCGATCGCCTCTTCACGATGCATCGGCGGAATGACAAACCTATCATCGAATGTACAGAGTGATGTAAGATTGTAGATGGCTTCGGCTTGTTCAATCGAGCAATCTGCTTCACGGAGCATCTTTTCGGCAGTCTCCATCGGAATGTCGCCGACGGTTTTTGCGCGGCGGTAGGTTCGCACAGCCTTTTGCTTCTTCAGCGCATAGACCACTTTGCCCTGATGTCCCGCGCCGAACAGATTCGCCATAAACTGCAGCGGCACACGCGAATGCTCGATGTCGTGGAAGAATTCCTCTGAAACGCTGCTCACGGTGTCATCGCCGCGGTTGGCCATCACAGGCGACATGGGCGGAACGTAGTAGAGCATCGGCATTGTGCGGAACTCGATGTGCGGCGGCAATGCGAGCTTCCATTCCTTCACAAATTTGTAAACGGGCGATGCCTGCGCCGATTCAATCACGGAATCGTGGATGCCGTTCGCCTGCGCCCCCGCAACCACTGCAGGGTCGTGCGGATTCAGGACGAGCGAACGGTGGCCGTCGATCAGTTGATCATCGGGGAGCTTTGCGACCTCCTCGATCCGATCAGCATCATACAACATCACACCGAGATAGCGTATGCGCCCGACGCATGAGTGGAAGCACGCTGGCGCCTGTCCTGTTTCGAGCCGCGGATAACACAACACGCACTTCTCTGACTTGCCCGTTGACCAGTTGTAGAACGTTTTCTTGTACGGACACGCGGCGACACATGCGCGCCAACCGCGGCAACGTTTCTGGTCGATCAACACAATGCCGTCCTCGCCTCGCTTGTACAATGCGCCCGAAGGACACGCAGCAACACAGCTCGGGTTCAGGCAGTGGTTGCAGATACGGGGAAAGTAGAAGAAGACAAGCCGTTCGATGGCAAACAACTGCTGCCGTTGATCTTCCGTCAAGCCCTTCAGATTCGGGTCGCTTTCCGCGTACACGGGCGAGCCGCCGAGATCATCATCCCAATTCGGGCCCGATTCAACATTGATATACTCTCCCGTCACCATCGAGATCGGGCGGGCGGTCGGCTGGTCGGAACCTTCCGGTGCGTTGAACAACTCGTCGTACTTATAGGTCCATGGTTCGTAATAATCATCCATGCTCGGCATGGAGGGATTATGGAAGATGTTTGTGAGCGTCTTCGCCTTGCTGGTGGATTTGAGCTGCAGCTTGCCGTCTTTCAATTCCCAGCCGCCGCGATACTTGTCCTGATCCTCCCACTTTGTCGGGAACCCGGTGCCGGGCTTTGTCTCGACGTTGTTCCACCACATGTACTCCGTCCCCTTGCGGTCCGTCCAGATGTTTTTGCATGCAATGCTGCACGTGTGGCAGCCGATGCACTTGTCGAGATGAAACACCATCGAAATCTGTGAGCGTACGTTCATTGTTTGATCTCCTACCAGAGTAACTCGGGAAGTTTCCGCACAAGAATGTGCGTGTCACGGTTGCAGCCTGTCGGGCCCCAATAATTGAAGTGGAACGTGAACTGTCCGTATCCACCCACCATCAGGTTGGGCTTCAGGCGCGTGCGTGTAAGACTGTTATGTCCGCCTGCGCGGCGGTTATTGCGCATCGGCGATTTCGGAACCGAGTAGGTTCTCTCCGGCGAGTGGTAGATGATGCAGATGCCCCGTGGTATTCTGGCGCTGACAGCCGCACGCGTAACGACAACACCGTGATCGTTATAGACTTCAACCCAATCGTTATCGTTGATGCCGAGTTCCGCGGCATCTTTATCGTTCATCCAGAAAGGTTCGATGCCGCGGGAAAGTGTCGTCATCCGTTGGTTGTCGCCGTATGTCGAGTGGATATGCCACTTGCCATGCGGCGTCAGGTAATTCAGCATCTTCGTCTTGCCGCCATCGGTCGAGAACTGCAAGTCCGAATACTGTGTCGGTAGCGGCTTCGGTTTGTACGTGGGAAGATGTTCTCCGAACTGGATGTATCCCGGATGATCGAGATAGAAATGCTGGCGGCCGGTCAGTGTCCGCCACGGCACAAGCGCCTCGACGTTGTAGGTAAAGGGTGAATACGCACGGCCATTTTCCGTCAAGCCGGACCACATCGGACTGTTCAACAGCCGCATCGGCCTCCCCTGTAACTCACGATAGCTGATGCGGGTACCGCGGTTCTTTTCGGCGAGATGGACAAGCGGCAAGCCTACTTTCTCTTCCATATTCTTGTAGGAACGGTAGGCAAGCTCGCCGTTCGTGACTGTTGCGAGATGGAGAATCGCGTCGCACACATGCACATCTTTTTGGAGAGAAGGATATTTCTTGCCATCGAACGACGCAGTCGGACCGGTGACGAGCATCTGATCGTAGAAATCATCCACGGCGTACTTCGTGCCGTGCGCCCCGATACCGTTCGCCCTCACATTCGGGCCGAGCGAAATGAACTGATTGTAAACGTTCTTGTAATCACGCGACACCACCGCAAGCGCCGGCATTGTTTTGCCCGGGATCGCTTCGATTTCGCCGCTCATCCAATCCTTGATGTCGAGTTGAGAGATCTCCGCGGCCGAGTCGTGCGCAAGCGGGGTAGCAACAATGTCCTTTACCGGGCCCGTGAAGTGCCGTTCCGCGAGTTCGGAGAATTGTTTTGCGATTGCCTTGAAGATATCCCAATCACTCTTCGACTCCCAGCACGGCGGCACAGCCGCCGACAAGGGGTGGATGAAGCTGTGCATATCGGTGGAGTTCAGATCGGCCTTTTCGTACCACGTTGCCGCGGGCAACACGATATCCGAGTACAACGCCGAGGTATCCATCCGGAAGTTCAGGTCAACAACAAGATCCATCTTGCCGTGCGGGACTTTGTCGTGCCAGGTAACTTCCTTTACGGAATCTTTTGCCAACTCGCCGGCAACGGCATTGTCGTGCGTGCCGAGGTAGTGGCGCAGGAAGTACTCATGCCCCTTGCTGCTCGCCATCAGTGCATTACCGCGCCAGATGTACCAGACACGGGGCCAGTTCGCTTCCGCATCGGGATCTTCAACTGAAAACTTCAGCTCGCGACTCTTCAGCTTCTTGACTGTCTCCTTGATCATTTCTTCGGGAGTCGAGCATCCGGCGGCTTCGAGTTCCCGCGCCAGGTCAAGTGAGTTCTTGTCGAATTGGGGATAGAACGGCAGCCAGCCGTTGCGCACCGCTTTCACCTGCACATCCATCGTGTGGCCTTTTGCGAGCGAGCCGTCCGGTTGCTTCATCGGAACGGTGTGGTAGTCGGTGAACTCCTTCTCATATCTCCATTGATCCGTGTGCACGTAGTGCCAGCTCGGCGCATTTTGCTGACGCGACGGGCCGAACCAATCTTTTGCAAAGGCAATTGCGCCCCACGATTCGCCCGGCGCGAGTTTTTCCTGCCCTACGTAGTGCGCAAGTCCGCCGCCATTGACGCCGATGCATCCGCTGAACATCAGCGCATGAATCGCCGCGCGGTACATCAAATTTGCATGATACCAGTGATTGATTCCGGCGCCGATGATGACCGTACACTTGCCGTTCGTATGTTCGGCGGTGCTTGCCCATTCCCTCGCAAACTTAATCAGGTCTTTCCGCCCGATGCCTGTGTATTTTTCCGACCATGCGGGTGTATAGGGCTTTTCTTCATCATCGTAATCTGAAGGATATTCACCTTGCAGGCCGCGAGGTACGCCGTACTGCGCCATCAGCAAGTCATACACCGTTGCAACGAGAATCTTTTTGCCATCTTTTCCTTTGATGGATTTGACGGGGACGTGACGCGTCAAGCTGTTCCCCTCGCCAAAGTTATCGAAGCGGACGGGAGCAGTTGTCTCTGAATCCTGCAGGAAGGTGAGTTGGGGCTTGATGTCGGAATTATCGATGCCGTCCTTCAGCAGAAGATTCCATTTTCCCTTCTCCGCCCCCCACCGAAATCCGGAGCTTCCCATCGGCATTTTTGGTGCTTTCGCATCTTCATCCCACATCAAAAACTTCCAGTCGCCGTTCTCAACCTTCTCATACTTCGAAAGGCGGTTTGCCCGAAGCATTTGTCCGGATTCGTACACTCCGCCGTCTTCCGTTAATTCAACGAGATACGGGGCGTCGGTGTATTTCTTTGTGTAGTCGATGAAGTACGGGACCTGGCGTTCGTGATGAAATTCTTTGAGGAGAACGTGGTTGACGGCCATCCACCACGCGCCATCTTGTCCGGCGTTCAACGAGACCCAATGATCGGCGTACTTCGCAACCTGATTGAAGTCGGGAGAGAAGACGTACATCTTGGTGCCGTTGTGCCGTGCCTCTGCGGCGTAATGACAATCGGGTGTACGTGTCATGTTGAGATTGGAGCCCATCACGGCGAGGAGCTTTGCGTTGTACCAATCGGCGGACTCTTGCACGTCGGTTTGTTCACCCCATGTTTCCGGAGAGGCAGAAGGCAAGTCACAGTACCAGTCGTAGAAGGAGAGCGATATGCCGCCGAGAAGCTGCATCAACCGGGCGCCTGCGGCATAGCTCACCATCGACATTGCCGGAATCGGCGAGAACCCTGCGATGCGATCCGGGCCATGCTCTTTGATCGTGTTGACGTTTGCAGCCGCCATGATTTCGAGAACTTCGTCCCAACTTGCCCGCCGGAAGCCGCCTTTGCCGCGCGCACGCTGCCAACGCTGTCTGCTTTCGGGATTGGAGACGAGGAAGCGCCATGCGTCCACGGGGTCTTCGTATTCAGCACGCGCCTTGCGCCAGAGATCGAGCAACGCGCCGCGTATGTATGGGTACTTCACACGCAGCGGACTGTAGAGGTACCACGAGAACGAGATGCCGCGCTGGCATCCGCGCGGTTCGTACGGCGGCAGGCCATGTTCAAGCGAGGGATAGTCGAGCCCCTGCATTTCCCACGTCACGATGCCGTCCTTCACGTGAATCATCCACGTGCAGCTTCCGGTGCAGTTCACACCGTGCGTGCTGCGGACGACCTTGTCATGCTGCCAGCGGTTCCGGTAGAATTCCTCCCAACTGCGCAACTCGGCACTTGCTTCATCCTTAATCCAGGAAATTTTGTTGTCATTACTCATGAACAGCCTCCAGACGTTTTTCGCGTACGAGTGCCCGGCGAACGGACCGCAGCCGGTTGTTCCAGATCAGATCGAACAGTGCCAGCACGAGCAATGCTCCGGCAAGTCCGACCAGTACAAAGTTCAGCCGCGCAGTTGATGGATCTTCGGGATTGCGTTGCAGCGTGCTTTGGAAGTATGCGACCAGAGGAAGAACTTCCTCCGGGTCAATGGGGTGAGCTTTGAACACAGCTTGCATTGTCGGGGTTGCCGGAGCAGTAAGCCACGTTGAAAGGGTTTTCCTCCCACCATACCGTTCCATCACGGTTGTGAGATCAGGCGCAAGTCCGCCCCCACCGAACCCTGACAGGCCATGCACATTATGGCATGCATTGCAGGCGGGGCCGCTGTTCTTCAGCTTCACGGTTCCGACAAACAGCTTGTGCCCTATCACGACATCCTCGGCAGTGAAGGGGCGCTCGCTCAGTTTTATTCCCTGAAACTGCGACTTCTCAAGTTTCGACTCCGCCTCGATAAGATCAAGCAAGGCCTGAATTCTCTGAGGCGTCATTCCCGGCAGCGTCGGCATGATGACTCCGCGGGATTCCTCTTTGAGTTGCCGTGCGTACGGGTCACCGCTGTCGATGACGGCTTTGGGATCGATCATGAACTTCGCGAGCCATGCGCGATCCTTGCGCTGCGAAACGTCTTTCAAATCAGGGCCGGTCAGGCGTCCTCCGCCAATCGTGTGGCAGCTCATGCAGTTCTGGCGGTAGTCTGTTGCGGGATCCTGGGCAGCGAGCTGCATTGGAACAAGGAGGAATACGATCATTCCCGCGAGCCGGTTGATTTTCGGGAAGATGTTCCACTTCTCAATCGGGTGTTGTGGCATGGGATGTCACCTCTCGTGATGCTGGAACTTTGGACTGGTGCAATTCTCCGTCACTAATCAGATAACGTGCTCTGAAATACACGTACATCACACTCTGCACCATGCAACAGTCATGTTAAGATGTTTCGTTGTGCTCTTTCAAACGATTGAGATAGCCGGGTTTCCGTGTGCTGAGTGCCATGCTGGCGATGTTCTTTCTTGTGAGCATACGGTAGACAGCATCGCGCAATTCCGCCCATTCGTCGTGAACCCCGCACGGACATTGCGGCGTACACTCCGAGAAGCCGAGGACACACATTGTTGTGAATGCGATACCGTCGACTGCCTCGACGATGTGAAAGAGCGTGATATCTTCCGGGGGCACACTCAGTGCAAACCCGCCTGATGGACCTTTTTGCGACACGAGAAATTCCTTGCGAGACAGATCCTGAAGGATTTTTGCGAGGAAGTGATAGGGGATATCGAGTTCTGTCGCTAGCTCTCGTATTGATGTCATCTGTGACCGTGGCTTCAGTGCGAGATACAACACACTTTGGATTGCATACTCACATTGACGGCTAAAGATGAGGCTCATCAGAATTATTCAGACTTATTTATCTTAAATATAAGATATGAAACTGCGTTTGTCAAGGGGGAGTGAAAAGGTTTCTTGGGGGGCAATAGCTCTGTAGAAATGCCAGGTTACGTTGGGGTTTCCATTACCACAAGGAGCCCCCGTGACAGATACGCTATCGTCGTGGGCGACGAGTTGCGCACACACATCCGAAAAGACGCCATTGGCAATCAGCATCATAACAATGGCTGCAGGTCGAAGATTCGAAATGAGCTTCATAGAACCTCCTTATATGTTAAACATGATGAACATTCCCGCAAGTCACTGCACGCGTGTGCAATGATACTTGAGGGTAAGGTTGAAAATCTCAGACTCTTGCAGCAGCACAGAAATTCCTTCTCGCACAGAAAATGCTCAGTCGTACGATCAAGTCCAACTTCGGTCAAACGTGTTCGTGGTCTGGTTCACCGGGAACCACGTGATGCGTCAACTCGCAGTCGCAAAGGCCTGTCGCGTGAATTCATTCATTCCTCCTTGGATCGAAGCATGTCGGCACGTTGCCGGTGTCTTGTAGCCCGTTGTTCCGTCATCGATGTGGCTATCGCGCGGAGGTCAGGACATATGCCTTCAAATCTTGCCTGAAAGAACCGGAGTGTCGGCGGCTCGTATACCATTTTCAATCCCGTGATGCGCTCCCGTTCTTCATATAGGGCGATGCAGCTTTCTGCAACAACATCCATGTGAAGATTCGTGTAAACCCGGCGCGGTATCGTCAGTCGGACGAGTTCGAGTTTGGGGAAACGATGATTGCCGGTTTTCGGATCGCGTCCTGCCGAAACAACACCGCGTTCCATGCTGCGAACGCCGGCGTCGACGTACAGCTCTGCGGCAAGGGTTTGCGCGGGAAATGCATCCTGTGGAATGTGTGGCAGAAAACGCTTCGCGTCGAGGAAGACAGCGTGCCCTCCGATAGGGAGGACGATAGGGACACCGGCCTCATGGAGTGTGTTCCCAAGGTACTCCACCTGGCGGACGCGGCTCCCAATGTACTCATCATCGACCATTTCGTAGATACCGCGGGCAATCGCCTCCAGGTCACGTCCCGCCAACCCCCCGTAGGTGTGAAGACCTTCATACACGACAACCATTTCCTTTGCCCTGGTGAAGAACTCCTCGTTATTCGTCGCAAGGAAACCGCCGATATTCACCAGATTGTCTTTCTTGCTGCTAACCGTGCATCCTTCGCCATAGGACATCATCTCCTTCAGAATGTCGCGCACGGGCGTGTGTTCATATCCGACTTCCCGTTGCTGAATGAAGTAGGCGTTTTCCACTGCTCGTGTTGCGTCAAAGATGATGGGAAGGCGCAGAGGCTTTGCCCATTCTGCAACTTCTTTGAGATTCTCCATTGAGAACGGCTGGCCTCCTGCCATGTTCACGCAAGGCGCGAGAGAAAGGTACGCGATAGCCTTGGCCCCATACTCGTGAAGCAGACGGTTTAGTTTTCCAATGTCCATGTTGCCTTTGAACGGAAATTCGCTTTGAGGATCGTGGGCTTCGTCAACGATCACATCGACGAACACGCCCCCGGCGCGCTCCGCATGTTCGCGCGTAGTCGTGAAGTACATATTCATCGGCACGAATTGCCCGCGCTGGATGCGCAACTGCGACGTCATATGTTCGGCTCCTCTCCCCTGATGTGTCGGGACGACGAATTGAAAGCCGTACATCTCTTGCACCGCCCGCTCCAAGTTGTAGAAGTTCCGGCTGCCGGCGTACGCCTCGTCCCCAAGCATCATTCCGCTCCATTGCCAATCGCTCATGGCGCTTGTTCCGCTATCGGTCAGCAAGTCGATATAGACGTCTTCACTTCTGAGTAGAAAAGTATTCATGCCAGCCTCTCGCATCTTCTCTACGCGATAGTCGCGCGTGGTCATGCGGAGCGGCTCAACCATTTTGATCTTGTATGGTTCGGCTTTTGTTCGTTTTGTCATGACTTGTTCTTCATCTTATGTTGTGTCTGAATCTTGATCAGGACTGGGGCACGGTCCGCACCCAACATCCGAACTGCTTCAACTCTTCCATGCGGCAAGACCATACCAACTCTCCGTTGTACAGGGTCATGTCGGGGCAGCCGTCACACATGTTCTGCAAGCCGTTCTCCAGAAAATCCACGGGCTGAATGATCATCACGGATTGGTAGTGCAGTCCCTTGAACAGACGAACAGGATTAGCCAGCGTGGACGTCAGATAGTGTGCGGCAGTCGAGCGCACGCCTGAATCGATGGCAGAGAGCAGCAGCATCGTTCTTCCCATGCTCGTCAGGCGCGGTTGGGCGTATGCAAGATACCGCCCTTTGAAGAGGTGGTAGGAAGTCTGAATTGCTTCCATGAACTTGGGACCGACGTATCCATACATCTTCTCCTTCGTGCCGATGCGGCCTGTGAGAAGCCACTTGAAGGAATTCGGTTTCTCCGTCCCATTCAAGTAAGCACAAGGCGTGAAGTCAGGGAAGCGCTTGCGAATTTCCGCGACCACATCCGTGGATTTTAGATCTATCTTGCGCTCGTGCGTTTCGCTATACACCAGCTTCTTGCGGTCAATCTTCTGCCCGCCGGCATACCAATCGAACGGAAGTTGCGGCGCGGCTGCACGGTAGAGGATAAACACCATCACGTGCACAATGTCTATGTGTTTTGCAGCCCAGTCGACGAGTTCGGGCGTGTAATGCAGCGTGTCTTCGTACACCGTCGAGTTGAACGCACAGGACAGCCCGCCGACTTCCGCAACCATCTCCGCATATTGCAGACGTAGCTCATTCATGTCCAGTTCGTTCTTGCCTCTCCACTTTGGCCTTCCTTGCTTGCTGTCGATGTGAAACGTGAAGCCGTACACGCCTGCATTCTTCAGGTCCCGCAAGAGTTCCTTCGTCAATGGCCCACCGTTGGTATTGATAATGGGCTTCAACCCTTTTGCAGCGACCAGCCTTACGATATCGGTAATCTGCGGATGCATCAGCGGGTCCCCGCCGGCGATTGAGATGCCGTCGGAGTTGCGCAGCTCATGGAAGAGGTCCACTTCCTGCGATACGACATCCAACGACTTGTGACTGTTCCTGAGGTTCTCACGGTAACATCCATCGCACGCGAGATTGCACGCTGATGTTGGCTCAAGCCACGAGATGGCGTTGTCGGGTAACGACCAGGGCAGACGGTAGAGATCACGGTGATTTACAATTGCGTTGTTCGTCATGGGGAGTACTGTCCTCCTCTTGCTGGTGGTAATTGTGGTTTGATTTTTTCTTATCTACTCCAGAACTGAGTTTTCCACTTTTTTTCCCGAGTGCACGAGTATTCTATGCTGCTCCAGCATCTCCTTCAAAGCACCGGCCTTGTTATGGTTCTCATCGTTTGCTGTAAATAAAGAAGCGTCACGTCTTGCTTTCTGCGCTCGAATCGGTTGATGGTTCGAAGAAGTTCTGGCTTGGTTGTGAGCTTACGATCTCGACTGACGGCTGATGACATTCTATGAGTTCGTTAATTCTTGCTCAAGCGCAATTGCCTTCGGAAAAAGAAGATTGTTTTCAAGATGAACGTGCTGATGAAGGTCTCGTTCAAATTGCTGTAACTCCTGAAAGCTCACACGATACGTTGTGCAAGCGTCTTCGGGGGGAACATAGTTACTGCTTAGAGTTCGTACTTTGTACAGTTCATCGCCCGCTGCTTGATGTTCGGCCTCCATCATTCGAATAGGATTTTGAATGGTACCAAACGGGGAAGCTATTGATGCGCCGTTCGTACGTTTTGCCTCAACAATCGCCTTCATATAGGGAAAGAGCATATGTTCTTCCTTCATCATGTGCTGTTGCAAGTCTGAAGCCACAGCTTCGAAATGACGAGCAATCTCAATTACTTCAGGGTGGTTGTGACCGTGCACCATGGCAACCTTCTGAGTGTGCGCGTAAATGACAGGGGTCATTTCACGCACATACTTGTGGTGCACATTGACTATATGGTCAACAAGTTTGTCGATTGGCCACTCAGAGTACTTGAGCGTTTCCTCGGGTAACGTCTTTGTCAATTGCTCGAGCTCAGCGAGCACCAACTCTGCATTGATGTGTTTTTCTGAGCACGCTTCTTTGATGGTGACCCCGCCTTTACAGCAGAAATCCAGTGAGTATTTTTCGAAGATAGCTGCTGTCCGATAGTCGCGTGTAACAATTGATTTGATTGTCGTGTTTTGCAGTGCTTCCATTGATTTATTTTCCTTTCTGATTCGTTGATGTCTTTTTCCAAAGAATTTTTCGCTCATCATCGAGACTAAGAGGATCCTCTTTGGAGTCTGTTGAAATATGCGCCGCTTGCTCCACCACTAGGGCCGATCCAACAAAATGAATAGACGAAAATCGGCAGTAACTGCATGTTGGATACGGCACTGTGCCCCTTTGCTGTACAAACAATTAGTTGGAGGGGCACTAGCATCCCACTGCACCGATTGTCGGGTTGAACCGGCTTGGATTATTCTGCGAGAGCGAACAATAGAGCGGTAGACCGTTTGTATTTCCCATGATTCCCGTGGTACCTCTCGTCGGCTATTCCTGTACTCTACTTGAGCTTGATCATCTATCCATCAAATCCTTTGCACGAACCCACTGCTCTGCCGTTCCATTAAACAGAATTTGCAGCGCGTGGCCAGGGAGTCAGACCGGGCTTGTCGTTCAGAACCTTCTTCAGCTTGACCAGCGCTGTCCTCTCTTATTCTCCAACGCCAGAGTCACCGATCGAAGACCATCAGATGCTTCACATCAATGCGCGCTCGATTGCGTTGGGTGTAGTCCCAACAGAACACTGCCGGGACTACCGAAGAAAGACACGTTTTGACCCTACAAGATCTCTCAATAGGAGATACTGCCTTCCAGGTTGAGGATAAAATCCCCCGTTGTCACCTGCACACTCCCCGATGGTGTGCCGCTCCCTGTCGCGTGTGCGAACCTGCCTGTTCCTCCAGTGAACGAAAAGCTGCCCGTGAGTGCGAATACAGTCGGATCGGCACTCGGCACTAAATTGCCAGAGTACGTCCCGGATAACCGATCGCCGTTGGCCGCCGTGTACTCGAACTCCCCGTTACTAAATGCACCTGTTGCAGGATTCAGGCAATGATGCTGAGACCCTGCCAGTCGTCCCAAGTGCGTGGCGGTTCCTTGAATGGTAAGCGCCGTAAGAAGCAAACCAGGACATTGTGGACTCGGCACTGGTGGTGTACCGCTTCCGCGAAGCGCTGCTCTAAATGGGACGAACTTCGCAAGTGGGGCCAATGTGCCGTTGCCATCGCTCGGCGCGACGTCTGATGGTGACTCGTGCGCGCATCCGATCCACGCGAAGGACGCACACGCGACAAGGAAGAGAAGTTGTTTCATGATACCCTCCATTTGATTTTGAATGAACTTATCACAGGGAAAATTCCGATGTCGGTCAAGGCACCTACCTGACCAACAACATCTTCTTCACCTGATTGAATGAACCAGCCATGAGTTTGTAGTAATATACACCGCTCGCCACATTGCCCGCATCCCACGTGACCGAATACCTGCCCGGCGCTTTCACCTCGTTCACGAGTGTGGCGACTTCACGGCCAAGAAGATCGTAGACCTTCAACAACACCCTCACCCCTTTCTCCCCTCTCCCTGAGGGAGAGGGGTCGGGGGTGAGGGAATATCGAATCGTTGTAGTTGGATTGAACGGGTTCGGATAGTTCTGCTCAAGCCTGTATTCATTCGGCAAGGCTGATCCCTGATCGTCGCCGATTCCCGTGGCTTGGTTCTGCAACTCAAGCGTATCGTCTATTGTCCCGTTGTTGCCGATATCAACATAGACGATGAGGTCGCCGTGGGTGATGTCGCTCCAATCAGGAACGAAGATGTGCGACGTGTTTGCGGGTAAGGAGACATGAGAACGAACAAACCGGCCGAGTCCTGTTCCTGTGGCATGATGAAGCTCAATATCATACTCTTTGGCCGGGCCGTAGGAGATGAGTTTCAACCTGTTGCTATCCGGGTTCTCGATTCTCACCGAGTCATTCTGCGCAAGCTCAAGCGACCGCAGCGAGAAGAGTTTCTCTTGCGCGGTTTCATTGATGATAGTGACGAGACTTGCGGACTTCACGAACTGGTCGGGATTCACGACTGACACGCCGTTGTCAAAGAACAACCTGTCCGTTTGATTCTGTGCGGCGTTGCTTCTTGTGTAGCTAAACACCTTGTTGCCGGTTGCGAAGAGCGCCTTGACGGTATCGGCGGTGAAGTCACTCATGCTGACGGAGTACCTTCCCGTGGGAAGCACATACCCATACGGCGGCGTTTCACTTCCGTCCATCATGATAAGCGGCGTTGAGCCGGGAATCTGCGCATAGACAGTGTCGTTGTCATAGCCCGTGATGTTCCCGACACTGTCTCTGATCCGTGTTGAGGCAAATACTGAACCGAGAATCTGAAGCTGCGTGTCGGCAAGAACGAAAGGCGAGTGTTGAATGCCTTGCTTCGGCAGTATCGGGTCGACCAAATAGTCCACCGCCGGATCCATGAGAAAGATCCCGGTGTTCCCTCCCCAGGTGGGCCAATTCGGGGTGAACCAGGTTCCACTCCCGCCGTTTGCTGCGGTATCAAGCCAGATTCGGGCGTCGGAGGTGGGAAATGTATTATCGTAGATACTTACATGGAAGAGGGCTGGATTCACCGGGTCACGATCCACGCGATACGGCAAAACGGCGTGTCCTCCACTCCCACTGTTCTTCCGGATGGTCAACGTTCTGGGAACTCCGGTATCCTCGATCAGCATCTCCTTCAGCTCGTTCAGAGTTTCTGTCGGCGTCTTTCCCATTCCTACGCTAACTGTGTATGTGATGTGAGGATCTCCTATCTGGTGAGTATATAGCTCATTGACGACAGTCTTGACGCCCGGAGTAGACGCCAGCGTGACAGGCTCCAGGAAGGGGGGGAAGTTGGGATACGTGCTTTGAAATTGTTGCCTGTAGGAAAAGGCAAGCGCATTTGATACTGCTATTCCAAAACAGGAGCCGAACCACCGTTTCTTCAGGGCATTCCACCACGCAAGAGCAGTAGGTGAGTAGATCCCCAATGTGGTGCTTACATAACAGGCATCAACACTGAACGTGTTCACCCACGATACCCAGTCGGGAAACTCTGCCGAGATCGCCGCTGCAAAAACAAAATTCCCCTGCCACTGGGAATACTGACTATTGATAAATGGGTCGGTCCCTTGATAGTCGAATTGCTGATACCATGCGGGCGGGAACATATCAGACCGCGTATTGCTGAATGCCCACTGATCCTGCCCGGGTCTGAACGGCTCATACTGTCCGCTGCTGTCGCGGGTCAGGACGTATCCTTTAATCTTGAACACCTCGCTCGTGTCCACGATGCTCTGTGCATTAAAGTCCATGATCCGTATCATGCATTTCTTGGAGAGGATGTCACGGGGAATATCCCATACATATCTTCCCGTGTCACCGCTGGCTACGTAGTCCACCACATCGAACGTGGTTCCTCCATCTACGCTGTAGGAGATTTCCAGCACCTGATCCCGTTTGCCACCACTCCATGTGATCGTGTCTTTCTGTCCGGCGATCCATCGCCTGTTTGCGCGAGGCTCCGTGATGCGGAGGCCAGGCAACCTGACCCACCATCCCTCCTGGAAACCACCGTGGTTCCCATATCCAACGATGACAGAACCCGAACTATCCACTGCCGTGGCACTGGTGAGCGTCCACCCTGCAATGTTGAGGTTATATTCATTCTCCAGCACAGTCTGAAGATCCCGCGCACCGGAATCCGGGTCCCAGATGAATGCCCTTGTATTTCCCAATGTGCCGACGATGGTGTTGCCATCGGCAGATACGTCGAAGGCACGACTGGGACTTGTTACACCCTGGAGAACTTCCCATCCACCTGCCTGCGTCCATCGCGCCGCAATGGGTGACCCACCAAGGGTGGCGGTAAGCGAACCAACAATGACCGCTCCACCTTCCGAGACACCGTTTGCCGTGCTCCCGTAGTAGCCACCGGTTCCCAGCGACTGAAGCCCGCCACCATTGATTCTCCTGAATGCAACGGAATAGGGTTCAGTAGGACTATAGTACAATCTATCATCACCAACAATGACCGAGCCGTCTGGTGATATGTTAGTCGCAACACTTGAATTGCCTCCGGCGAGATAACCAAGGGGTTGCGGTGAACCATTAATCCACATCAATGCTTCATAACGATTGTCGGCATTGCTCCCCATTCCCACAATCACTGAACCATCATCTGAAACTTTACGCGCCCATGCAAAATTCCAGTTTTGAGGTATTGCGAGGACGGTGAGACTTCCCCCTACCCAACGAATTGCATTAGCTGGATTATACCCGACTATAAGAGAGCCGTCGCCTGAAACACCTTGTGCAAACCACGATTGGTTTTGATAGACAGGAAGAGCAACCATTCCCCCAGATTCAGTCCATCGAAACGGGTTAATTGAATTCCCTTTAACCACCCGACCATCAGCAGATACATTGCTAGCGTTGCTGATGGTCGACCCCGGCAGAAATCCCAAGCCAACGAACCTTGCAGTATCCTGAGCGGTAAGCGCGGCGGGAGAGAACAAGAGACCGAAGACAATGATCTTCCACCGTTCGGCAGGAACGATGTTAGCACACGCACGATTCACGGCAAACCTCCTCCTGAAAATTCTCATGGTTCAGATTTATCTCTGCTGCTCCTTACTTCAAGACAACCAGCCCTTTCACATCCACGAAACTGCCACTGTGTAGCCTGTACAAACTGAACGCAGGTTCGCAGCCAATTCGATTTCAGATATTTTTATCTGCAATATCTGAACACCACATTCGCTATGACAACAAGGTGCGAGACAAGAAAATAAAATCACGGCTGTTGCGGCGACGAATCATCGTCCCGACTACACAACTATTGATTCACTTAAGAGCCTTCTGCAAGCACTGTTCGTTTCCGATAAAGTTCGTAGAGCAATGTGTTATTAAGGAAGCTCTGTGTGCAAGTTCTTTCGAGAGGGGATTGAGAATGGTTGTAAGAACGCAAGCAAGCATGATAATCAGACATAATGCTCTCAAATATAGCAAGTGGAATCGTTCATGTCAAGAGGCAATCGCGAAAATGACCTCGGAACACCAGTCAGAAGCCAACGCCCGGGGAGCCTGATCGTACGAACAAGGCGCCAAATAACAGAAACTTGGCAGTTATGAGTAGACTTTGCTTCAGCGCAACCAGCTTGCGTGTGGATACACAGCCTGCTGCCTTCCGCCACTTACTTCGTGCTAAAGGCATCCCACCAGCTTTTTCAGAAAGGAAAGAGTCGTCTAGCAGCAGAAAGGTGATCGTGTCTGCATCACGGACATGCGTTATAAATGTGTCAAGAAAAGCGAATAAAATGAACATGAACATCCAGGCGGGACTGCCTCCCGCCCGGATGTGTGTAGCACTACGCCGCTTTCTGTCGGGCAAGATGTGCGTTTCGCTCTTGAATGGCCCTCTTGACCCTGTCGGCTTGTTCCGCGGTAATACGCTTTGCGTTCAAGCCTTTGCTCATGCTCTGCTCAATCGAAAAGAGGCGCTCTGCGGTTGCCGCATGTTTGACGGCGAACAGCATGGCATTGGTTTCCTGTTCTCCGGGCCTGTGGCCGTTGTTGTCGAACAGATTAGGTTTAGAGGGTAGAGCAGGTTGAGGATGAGGTTCAGGTTGAGAAGCGGACGGACGACTGGAGACGGGGGACGGGTTAGTTGATCGTTGTTGGCTGACAGTTGATTCTGCTGTTGTGTTTCGGTTCAACCATGAACCAATCTCTTGCCCGACTCTCTCATCGGGTTTGCTCAGCACGCGCCCATCGAACAGGCTGGAGCGGTCTTTGCTTGACAGCGCATTGTGATTCAGGTCGAGGTCGAACACAATGTCGAATTCGTAATCCATTCCCTCACGCTGAATCGGTGCAAGTCCGACTTTCTTCGGTACGGCCTTTCCCTTGTCGTTCTGCTCAACGATGTAATCCATTTTTGAACGCATGGTTGCAATGACGTGGAGCTTCGAGCGAATCATCGCCTCGACGAACGCGTTATGCTTCGGTGTGAGCTTACGCCATGCGGTAAAGCTGTTCATACCGCCATCGGCGAGCTTGCCTTGCGTATCGAGCAAGCCTCCCTCCCCGGCCCACGCGTGCGAGATGCTGTCAAGAATCAGCACGGCATAGTTTCCCTGCTCGGCAGCTTTGATGGCGTTGATGTATTTGTCAATATCGAACGGCGGTTCGATGTTCAACACATCGAAATCGATCCGGTCAGCGTAGAGGACGCTGGAGTTGTTCTCGGTATCGATAAGCGCAAGTCTCCCGCCGTTCGGCGTAAGTCCACCGGCAATCTTGAGTGCAGTCAACGTCTTGCCTGAACCCGACGGACCGGAGAGACCGATGCGGGCTTTCTTGGTGACATACTGTGCCTTCTTGAATTGAAGGATGGAGGGTTTGGGGAATGTGGTTGGGGTGTTCATGGTGGTGCTCCTTTGATTAAGGTTGAGGATTAGGTTAAGGTTGAGTTGCAGAGTCCAGTTGGTTAGAAGCTTACTTGAAGCGTGACTCCACCTGAAAGAAACTTTGCCGGATAGATTGGTTCGCCGGATTCATCCTTCATGGGATCGGTGATGCTTTCAAGGAACTTCTTGCGGGCTTTCAGCTGTGCATCGATCTCTGCCTTCTTCGCTTCGAGTTGGGTAACGAGCCTGTCGTTATACTCGAACTTCTTCGGCAACTGCTTGAGTTGTACCCGTGCGCCAAAGATTTCGCAATTGGAATCGTGCACGTCAACGATTGCATGCTCTTTGACCTGTGCGCACGCGATCTCGAGGATTTCAATCACGTTGCGGATGCGGACAAAGGCCTCGAGCGAGGATTGCTCTTCGAGCAGCCGGCTGATCAAGTGTGTCGCATACTCCGTGAACTGCGGTTTTGGTACAACTCGCCGAAGTATTGCGACCTGGTCGGTTTCGATGAGTTGCGGTCCTGCAACCTCGGCAGTTGCGATATCCTGAAAGAACTCATCGTGGTGGTTGGTGTTGGGCATGGTGTCCTCCTAGGGTTAAGGTTAAGGTTAAGATTGAGGTTTAGGTTTAGTGTTTGTACACGCAGCTTCTGCGGCGGCGTTGCGTTGGGCGATTTTTGCATACCGGCGCTTGCGGTCTTCCCGGTATTCCTGCTCGGTGGCAGGGCAGACTTTGTTTTTCGCAATGGAGACAACAGTAGAATGGAACGTGACATATTGAATGGTGTCGCCGTTGTCGCGATAGAAGAAGCCGAGCACAGTTTTGCCTGATATGCGCTTGATGGGTTGATAGGGTTTGAACATTGTTGCACCTGTTGTTGCTGAGACCGCCGCCGCCGATAAGCGCCCCCGAAAAAGAAAAGGGGAAAAGAAAAAGCGGGGGTTGTGGCACAACGGCAAACGAAAAAGGCAAGGGCGCGTTTACGACGACCGCCGGAGCGAAGCGCAGGCGGGCGGAGTGCGTTCACTTTACCCTTGCCTTTTTCCTCCTGAGCACTAACTAAGATGTTTGCCGTTGTATCTTGCGCCGCTTTTTCTGCTTTTTCCCCCTTTTCATTTTTTGCTTGGGGGCGATCCATACGGGGAAATTCCAAAGTGGTTGATCGTTGATGGTTCAGAGTTGATGGGGTGATGACCGGGGATGGAAGACGGAAAAAGGGGTGACGCTTGAGGGCAGACGTCGGACGTCAGCGTCAAGGGGCTTGGCGTGACTTTGGTGTGAAACTGATCGTCTATCGAAATATCAATGAGGCGGCGGCCAAAGGCATGCCAAGCCTATAACATGCTGAGGGCCGCAAGTACGCCGAGCGAAGTGATGAGGGAGGCGTTCTTGCTCATGGCTTCTTGTGGGAAAGGCGGCAGTATGTGACCCGCAGTGAATCGATTCATTTTCAACAACTCACTCGCGGGCACTTTCTGCCGCCGTGCGGCTGGCCTCGTGCCAGCAACGTTGTGGCGGTTCATTCAGTGCAGTTTGTGTGACGGGAATGAGACGAAACTATGTTGCAACAGGGTCTTTGGAGAAGCGGCAGGATATTTAGGGTTGAAGCTATATCCTTATAGATGATCTTGAGATGGCAACACGCTGCCGCTGTGCACGGGGATATATGCGCACGCACGCGCAAAGACCTTTTTCATGGCTTAGCAATGTTTGCACACTTACTATGTATTATGGAGTAGGCTGTGCATCAATGACTCAGTGGGCCCCTTCCCGTTGCAGGTAACTTTGTGGCGGCGTGCCATTCTTAACTTCAATGTTTCGGAGCACGGCAAGACGACACAAATTTGCTCCAGAGGAGCTTTGGGAGAGGATGCTTGGTGCAACCGATGTCGTCGTCTTTTTGTCAGCGAATTGTGACAGTCTATCTGTGGTTGGATTACTATCAATGAGCTCGACGAAGTGTAGCGGAATACGAAGGCAGGTGTTCTTGTAGAAGGTTTGGGAAGAGGCGGCTTTATCCGTCTTGAGTTTTATGAGCAAACGGGATTGCTCAACTCTGAGTCGACCAATTCCAATGAGACGGCCCTTGATCTGTGTCAAGCCAAGGTGAGGCAGCAGAATCTTTACTTACGTACCTCCTTGTTCTTTGCATTCAAGGCTACGGAGAGCTTCTCAGCCAGAGTATATCCAGTTTTCGGAATCTTGTGGCGGTCGCGGTGATTTTTGCATGCTCTTGCGTGCAGACGGTAAAACAAACAAGACTCACCGGTACAAGTGTCATTCGGGCAATAGTCGATAGGCATTTTCTCTAGCCATTCAATTTCGGTTAGAGCGATGCCAAGTAAGTTGTTCATTTGAATCTTGCTTGGAATAAAATCCTTCGCTTTGGGTGACCCACAAATTAAGAGACTGTCGGAGGGATGAAGAAACCACTTATGCATCATGCCCGGCAACCTTAGTCGTTGATAATCGGGGGTGGTCTTTTCTTCGATACATTCAGCTATGCGAACTTTTTCAGCCAGGCTCGGCATCGAGAACTTGTTAAGCGGTCCCCTACGGTTTAACAAAAGAGAAGTTGCACCGGAGAAACCATCGCGGTAGATAATTAGATCCGCATGCACACGAAATCGTGCTGCTTTGATGACCATCCCATTTGTGGACACTACACTAGCGATGCTTACATTCCTGACCTTGTGAACGATTCCTCTATTGTCAAATTCTTCCAAGGCATTTGCCCACTGTTTTTCTCTTTCCCAAATTGCATCCAACCAAAAATTAAATGTTCCAGTAATGCGCTCTTGATTGCCTTCTTCGCGAAACATCAGACCAGCAAGCAACGCGGGCAAAGAGACCATTTCATCTAAGGGATCTGGAGAGAAAGCAATTTCTGGATTCTCAATCAGTCGACGGTGCAATTCACGAATGGTAACCAAGGTTGGTTCTGCACTTCCAACCACTGAACCTCGGTCAAGCAGATATTTCCCTATCAATTCCTTCAGCAACAATCTGCTGTCTGGAGCATTCTGTGAATCTGTTTTTTCTTTTCTCTCTAAATACAATGTGATAACCTCCAATACGTTCATACCCTCATGTAAGAGGCGGTACGAATCGGAACCGTAGAGCAATTGGAGACCACTGAGAATAGTCGGCAGTGTTCCTAAATGGTGGACATAATCTCTAGAGCGGATGCTTTGCCCGGTGGTATCCTGCAGGCGTGTATACTGAATTAGACTTCGCCAGGCTGGATCGTCGCTTATGCCAACCATCTCCGCTGTGAGATCTGCCGCGCAGCGATCTTGTTTTTCTTTAGTGACTTGATTCTCAACGGGATGCGAGTCCAGCCGCCCGCCACCAACGTCGACTGCAAGTATGCCTTCTTTTTCCAATTCCTCAGACGACTTTCCTTCAGGGAGCTTTCCGGCAGGGCAGAACGCAATATCTGCCGTTCGCGCACCCGGAAACTGCGCTTCGCCAAAACGGCGCAGGACAAGTGTGGAGAGCATAGCATCAAGATCCGGGGACTCATGAGTGAGAATACACCTTATGGGAATCGGTCTCATTTGTTTGCCCATTTCATCTTATCAAGTATTGGTGGACGGATATCCCTGACTTGAGGAATAAATCTCGGCTATTGAGTGTGTCCGGCGGCTCCATGCGACCAGTGCGATTGTCTAGGAAATTCTGCAAAAGGAGAGTTAGGAATGACGGTGATGACCGCCGAGCCTCTAACAAGTAGCTTAGTGAACCGTAATCTCTTAGCGCGACTGCTAGCCCTGTTGAAAAAATGATCGAATTTGAGTCGGATTCACTTTCGGGATGATAAGAATTGCAATATTTCTTTAAGAGGTCGACGAGGTTGTCAAACCAGGCTTCCTCACTGGGCCTGCCAGTAGGTCGTTCGTGCAACCGCCCAGCCAGAAAACTCATGCACAGCCTTAGCACTTCGATACGCCGTCGCCAAGCTCGGTCTTCTTCCACAGATCCGAGATGATAGCCTGCTTCCTCAAGATGTTCTTGGACCTTTTCTTCGTTTTGCGAAACAAAATAGAGACACGCAAGCAGATAATGGAGCCGACCGACTTTCAATGTTGGTTTTGTTTTGACTTCACGAATCCAGTTTTCAATCGTATCGACGGTGCTGCCTAATTCTCCTGGGATGTATTGCTCAAGGGGATTTGTTGCTCTTCCCATTGTAGCAACAGCGTGATTCTCCATATCTTGTTTCCAATCCGGCCAATACGGCTGCAAGAACAATTCGAAGTGACTACCAAGGCGTTGGACAACCTCCTCAACAAGTTGAGTATAATCCATATCGGCGCCGCTTCGTCTGGCGGCAATGATGCGCCCGAGACCCGCATTCAGTGATTCTGGAATTCTCTCGTGTGTGTAGTTGACCATAGCATAGATCACTTTCCAATCTATGGAGTGTTCTTGATGGGATCGGTGAATATCTGCATACTCCTCAACGGACAAAAAATACTCTATTGCAGCAAGAAGCACCAGTGGATCCTGATCCTCACGATAAAGCTGCGGGTTCATTATGATTCTTGCTGTTCCCGACAGGAATGACGACCAATCATCCCGTGAAGCTTCCGGGATGACAGCAAACAGATGCAACTGTCGCAAGGGTGCAGCCAAGAAACGCGCTACAGCTGTCGCTGTTGTGCTATTAATTGGAACAAAGAGTTCTGACAGTTGGCTTCCAAAGGCCAGCCAGTCGTATTCTGAGTGCTTCGATTGTTTGCGACGATCCCAGAGATTTGTCCAAACCAATTCGGCCCATGCCGGAAAAAATTTACAGCATGTGTCCCAAGCCACTTGTTTACGATGAATCATTGAACTTTGACTGCGTACTGATAAGTGCCTCTTCTTCCCGATCATGAACTGGCTCAGACGTACCTCATCTCCAGTCTCTAAGGGTTCGTGAAATTCACTCTTGACGTAGTTCATGGCAACCATACCATACGATTGCTCGTAACGCACTAATAAACAGTCTGGATGTTTAGAAACAATTTTGGCCACGAAGGTTTCGTTTCGTCCAGCATCGTCAAATGTTGGTACACGGCTCAAGAGGATCCTTCCTTCTGAGGGACTCCATTCACGAAGAACGCAGCTAATGGCCATATTCTTCTGCAGCTTGCCTTTTCCGAAATAGCCATAAATCAGCTCGTCGTACAGAATGAAAGTGACAAATCCAGGAAATTGTATGAATGCACCTTCTGCACAGGCTCGCTTGACAATTCCAGGTAGTAGAGATGCCACACCAAAAGTTTGAACTCTTTCACTCAAATATTGATCGTAGCTTACTTCAATCGTGCGATCAGCGGCAGTGATCAGCACAGGGATTTCAAGGTTCTTCAAGTTGTCAAGGTTAATGTTGTTTCTCGAGAGACACTTGGCTTCTTGATTTGGCAAGAAGCCTGTCAAAGCGGCGTCTTCTTCGAAAACCACGCGATAACCATTTTCAAGAATCTCCTCTATTCGCACTCTTGCCAACCTACCAGTTCCCCGAACCGCGTCTTCCTTGACCTCATGCTGCAACCCGACCTCCACCCGAGTGATTTGAAAGACCCCATGTTCGCTATAGCGCAAGCCTTCATGCGCAACCATCAATCGCCCATGTAAGCGATCCCCGGGCTTAAGCCAAAGAAAGCTGCTGCGTTGTTCCGCAGGAAGCGCGCTGAGTTGAAGCAAAAGTCGTTCTTCTATCTTCTTATGGTTTGTGTAAAACACAGAGAAATAGTTTCTACTAATTCCCCACTTTTCGAAAACGAAAGAAGCGTCTTTAATATAGCCCTCACGATTAGGGTGAGGCGGTTGAGCGCTCTGTAAGAAGATCTTCCAGAGCCAGCCATCACGAAGGAACATTTCAATTTCCAACCGAAAGGAAATATTGTCGAATCTTACGACATGCGCGATGATGCGATCGCCACGGCGCAGATCTTTGATTCTCTGCGGACGGTCGAAGCGCGATAGCGGAATGCGATAGTTCATTCCTGGGACACGTTCAACAAGGATAGGTTCGTCAGACTTCGCAGTGTCTTGAAGCATCGTGAACACCAGACGTTTTTCGTTGGGGTTTTCTAAAAAGAACTGATCCAATTCCCCCACTTCCCGCGGAGTACTTCCGGTCAGAGAAAGCTTGGAGGAATTATCGTGCTTAACCAAAATTGCGCTATGCCATTCTCCGACATTAAAATTGAGGGTGCCGGGATGCATAACCGGATGCATCGGGCGAGTCAAGCCGAAGAGTGACAACGATGAGTTGGAAGTAAGATCAGGGAACTTGAGATTTCCTACAGGTCCGTTTGCGGGTCGAACTCGCCAACCGGTGTTGTTACCTTCAGGAACGAGAAGCTGGATCTCAATCTCGTATTTTTGGTGCTTATCACTATCCCAAATGCGGAAAACGAAGGCTTCCTGCTCTTTATCAAAGTGTCCGAAAACTACGGAAAAAATATCCTGATCGGATACTTTTTCCGTCAAGATCTGAGCATCCTCGAGTGCTAGGAAAGCCTGAACATGCTGCAATTGGATGTGCCTTTTCGCAGCTTCTCCCAAGAACCTAATCCGCCATTTTTCTCTCTCATTTGAGAGATGGCAACGAAAGACATGGTTTCTTAAGCTATTGAGTGTTTCGCTTAGTGAACGAACGGGCAGAGCTCGAAGGACCAGCTTGTTGTTATCAGAGAACGCAAAACTGAACATTCCGTCAATGAATTTCCAATTGAAGTATGATCGACGTTGACCCGGAGTGATTAGTATATCATCGACCGAAACCCTGCATATGACCAGAGTAGCTGTCTCAAAAATATACGAGCGATTGTCCTCTGAAATCCTGATGAGGCATGCTTCGCCCTTGTCAATACCAAACTCCGCATTGAGCTTTCCGTTGCGATTGAGGTTCTGAGGAATGCCCTGACAGAGACTGAGTTTCACGAGTTTCTTCTCTGTATCGACACCCATGACACGAAAGCCACGCACGAGATTCCGATTAGCCCGGGATTGATAGTACTGGTAATCGCGTCGTGATACAACATGTGAGATATCTCTATAGGGCACCAAGAAAGTAATATCGCTATCGTAATTCCAAGACTTAATCCGAAGCCCGTCTTTTCCAGCAGACTGTACTCTCCCCCAGACGTTGAAAAACTCATTCTTCGTCTTCTCTTTTAGAATCGAGTCTATTCCAGGGACGGTGGTGCTATCAGCAACTGGAACGAGATCTCCATGGAGCTTTGGAATACCGGATGAACAACTCATCCAAATTCGCTCGGCTCGGACATCAATCCGCGCCCGCGTTCGATAGTGTGAACCGCCGCCAACTAGTCTTCCGTTCATAGATCGGATCCCTGGAGGCGTGACTCTCACCAGCCCGTCTTCTGATATCACAAGTCCTTTCAGTGGCTCTTCTTGTGCAAGGATGCTCCTAATGCCGCCACTTTGGACTTGGAGATTATGCACAAGAAGAACGCGGTTCAGCTCGCGACCAGGTTTAAGACTCACCGCATCGCCTGCATAAAAATGAGTACGCCCGAAATCCTCGAAGCATTGACGCGCTATCCGCAAGCATATGCCGGGTTTTCGTTCGATCCAAACGTATCGGTCATATCCCTTTTCCTGATAACCAATGTAGATGCCGTTTGCCGGCAGCTTCAGCCGCTCAACTGACTGTATAGTTTCTTCGGGACTATCGAGAAGTAGAGAAAACTCCATTTCTCCTCTTTTTTCATTTTTCCCAACGTAACGAGCCTCCACGACAGTATCGCACGGAAAATCCTGAATCGTGATTTTCGGATTGTACGCAAGTTGGTCTTCATTAATTACGAAACTTTCGCGCGTCGTCCAATGCGATAGATTCAACCAATTTCTCCAGTCATCTCTAGACGAACCGATGACTTTGAGATGGTACCAATCACCCACTTCGAATTTACGGAATTCATCTATGAGGGGGATAACCAGAGGGACACTCTCTCGGTAGCCTATGATCTTGGCTCGAAGCTTCAGAACCTCATCAATCTCCCCAAGATGCAACAGCATCTCGGAGTCGACCTTATCCCACTCTAAGATTGCAGGAACTGGCCGTTCCTCAAATTGAGGCTCGATGATTTCTACTGTTTGTGGTTTATCGGACCAAGGTTTTGAAGGCTGAGCAATAATGGTGACGCGAGCTTCAAGTTCGAACTTCCCATGCAGATCATAGCGATAAGGTGCTATCCGTCTAAGCTTCAACACACACTCACCCTGCTGCTGCCAAGGGCGATTGTCCCTTTGGTTCACTTGAGGCAAGAGCCATTGGGCCTCGAACGTCTCGCCACATTTTGGGGGATAGGCTGTGAGCAGCGGATGATAGTTGAATTCATCCTTGTCCACCATTCTCTCCGCGCTAAGCTTACAAAGAGTTCCAGGACGTACAAAATGGTCGGGATAGTCTGATTCAGGTAAGGAAGTATGTACTTCAAAAAGTAGATCATTCTTGTCGAGATTAACAAAGGTCAGTTTGAAAGGAGCCGTTCCAAAAAACATGGCCAATTTTTCAGCGCCCCAAACAGGTTTGCGCCGCTTGAAAGAGAAGATAACCTTTGCACCTTCGGCAGGTCGAACAAGGCAAATCTTGATCCGCTCTTGTCGTTCCTCCAGGAGTTTAATTACTTCAAGCGTATTCTGCAAATTTGCCCAAGAAACCTCTTCCCTTGAAACCTCGAATGGCAAATGTCCACACAACACTCGAACATTGCCTTCCAGATTGATTGCATCAAGAGCGACTTCCATTTCGAGGTTATCCCTCACGTTGAGCAAAACTTCTTTTAGCGAAGCTATGAGCGCTCTCTTTGAGAGAATCAGGTCACCCGCCTGTTCGCGACCAGCGACCATGAACAAATGAAGTTGGCCTAGATTACCTAGCTTTTCCGTTTGTGTTTCACCGATCTCAGGCTCCGACCAGATCCCTTTGGGATAGCTTGCGCCTAAGTCGACAATGAACTTCTCGCCAGAGTTCGTTTCGCACAACCGTTCGATGCTTCCCAGCACACAATCCCCAACACAAATTTGTTTGTTGCTTTGAGGTTCTGTGTTAAGATGTAAGTTCTTGATTTTGTCAGCTATGGCTGAGGGGAAATCGGCTCTATTCGTCACTACACGCCACACATTCCGCAAACCCATGACCGGAGATGCAAAAACCACATTCCGATGGTGATGCAAACTTTCTTGAGTGAGTAGTTTAACAGTGCCACCTTCAGCAGTGCCTACCAAGGTTTCCTCGAAATCAAGCTGGGCTAGGGCACTTGCGAGTCTCGAACTGACTGCCTCGGACTCGCCAGTGCGATCCGATTGCCCTTCTGGGGGAAATGGCAAATGATGTTCATTGGCGAATTGGGACGCACGTAGCAAGCTCAGCCACGCGAACTTGGACAGTTCCGCATCTGTAAGCTCTGTTTCGCCACGCAACTCTTCATATAGATAATACGCAGCTTCTCCGCTCAGGTGCTGACGCACATATTTGTTGAGTCCCCCATAGAGAAATCCGTAATGAGAGTTGGTACGCTCATCTTGGAGCATGCACCGCAACAAATCTAATAAATTTTGGATCTCCCGAACCGGCAACTTCATGAGTACTGGTACGCTTTCGATCCAGCGATATTCCTTGATGTCACTAATCAGATCGAGGGGGGGGTGCCTATCTTCCAGAGCAAAAGGACAATTTTGATAAGGCATCTTGGGGTGGTTTGTCGCTAACTCAAGCCAAAGCGTCAGTTTTCGCGCGCGCACCGTCTCTTCATCAAATGCCTTCTTCAAAACCATCGCGTCCTTGATATGGCGGAGTTGCGAATCCTCATTCCTGAGTACAATCAATTCGTCGTCAGTCGGAATAAACCGGCTCAGATTCTCAGAGAGATCAAGCTTTTCTATCAGGAACGAGAATTGCACGAACCGCTTGATCATCGTTGCTCGATCCGGTGCTTGACGTAATGCGTCTCGTAAAATGCATCTGAGTTCTTCAATTAATTCTGGCATTAAAACTTGCCGCTCGTCCAAAAGTTCGTCTTCTGGAGTGAGAAGCATATTCCATAGATGCAAAAAATCCTCCATTTTGAAGCCAGACACGGAACTCTTGTAGCATGCTATGCTTTTTCGTAATATTGGATTGCGATTCCACACTTCGCCCTTTCCAATGTAGAGCGTCACCAAGTTGTTGGCGACATACCTGCTGTTGTACCTAACGAGATCATTCCACTTCTTCGGGTTGAGACTGCGGCATTTCCCCATGACTTGCATAACATGGTTTTCGACAGCTTTTCGCGAGCGTCCCAAGGTCAAGAGATGCTGAACGATTTCTTGACACTGCTCAGATTTGAACTGATCGAAGTTACGCACTAAGGCAAAGTGCCACATCTGCAATGTGTAGCTGACGGATTCGCATTGTAACCCCGCATCGAAAAACTTCCTTAGCTCAAACAACGAATCGCAAGCACCGATTTCTCCAAGTGCTTTGATCGCGTTCTGGCGGTTGGCGTCCTTACATTGGTCAGGCTTGTTTCTGTAGTCATTCTGCTGCCGAATGACACTCTCCAGCGCATGGATCAGTCTGATCCTGTTTTCCCGAGTCTTTGCAAATGCCTTCTCAAGATTCTCACCATCAGCAACGGACCTTATCTTCCATTTCTCGAGCAAAGCCTCCCATTGTTCCGACGACCAATAGCCATCATGACATCTTTTGGATTGTTCGACCAAGCCGTCGCTCATTCTTTCATCATGGAGCATATTGCCGATGATGGAGCGGGCAGATTCATACAAGGGTGTCGCCCATAACAGCCTAGCGCTACGTATTCCAGATTCAATCACCTGATAGTAAGCGTGAGGATCGTTACTGTACTCGAAATCTTTGTACGGAGGCGGTTGGATTAGCTCCAGCGCGACGTCAAAAGCCGAAGTCGTTTCGTCCTTTGGCAGACCCGTTCTTCCGAAGAAATCCAGAATTCTCCGAAGAACGAAAGGGTCTAAGTCCATTTTGAGAAGACTGTGTAATTGTTCGCCCAACTTAGCATTAGGGAATTCGCTCTGGAAATCTTTTTCGATGAAATCTACAAAGCGCGATCTGCTCGTATCTCCAACATCGGCCGGTAAGCTGAAAATCCCAGACTCGGTCCCGAGCCATAGGAGATCAAGGCCGTGCCGGTGATTCGGCTGAAAATAGCTGGGTGCCTCCCGGGAGCTTATCCCTTTCCTAGGTGGTTCTCCTTGCTCCAGCAGATCTAGTCCCTTGCGTATAATTTTTTTCAAGTTCTGCGGTAGAGGGTTGGCATAGAAAGTTTCGAGATCGACACCGACATATTCCCAACGTTCCGGAAATCTCTCACGCATAATTTGGGCAGCCCATTTCCTTATTTGCTCCTCATGAACAAATGACCCAGTGACAAGCCCTAAAAAGTATTCGCGTTCATCGGGGTTTGTCATCTGAGCCAAGCAATCTTCCATCTTCTGCATCCCGCGCAGTTGCACTGCAGACCAGGGGGAAGTCAAATACTCTTTGACGGACTTGATTTTATCAATTAGGCTAAGAGACTCGAATCTCGCTAGGCGCTTGTTCTTTGCCATGTGTTAACCTCTGCATTCTGCGTATGTTGTAACTTATCCATGAATGATCTGAATGATGTGCGTTGTTGCTCTGTAGGCAGCTTCGTCAGAATCCTCTCAAGTACCTTGATGTGAGCGGAAACTCGCGCGACAGCTTTAGCTTCCTCAAGGTTAATTCTTGTACGAGACTCAAGGAAAAAGTTTGCCACTTTGTCCCTGTGCGTTAGCGAAACTTCCGGCATCTTTGCAAGGCTTTTCAAAAGTTGGATGGTCGAAAGTCTGCTGAGTATGGCTAATTCTTTCTCATTTTCCCCTCCTTGGTGATAGCGTGTCAACAACGCAATAGCCGCACGTAAGCGCAGCAGAGGAACTTTTCCAGTAGCGACAATGTCTTCCAGTTTCGAAATTTCACCACAGGCAATAAGATGCTGGAGTATTCTATCCTTTACAAGTGGAGCTACTTCCTTATCGTAGAAGGTCGTAAGCCAACTAGCTGCTTCAGTAAGACTCGTGGATTGCATTAAGTCAAGTGCAACCTCTTTCAAATTGTTGTCCCGACGATCTTCCCCCAGTTCGCACAGTTTTTGAATGAAGGTCAGTGATGCAAATTGGCTCCAGCCCCGCAAAGCATAAAGTAGAGCAATTGTCCTCTGCGGATCTCGCACGTAAAGTCTCTCGGGCGCCTCCAGAATATCATTCATCCAAGTTTGAATGATGTCCCGTTGATTAGGTTCCAGACAAAAGAAGGAAAACGCGGAAAGAATTCGATTGATAGTGGCCGTGTCAAGAGAATTTCGATATTCGAAGCACGCCTTGACGGCTTGCTCTGCTGCATTTTCGATCGGATATTGTTCGATGATGCTTAACCACTCCTCCCAAAGTCGTGGCGAATTCCCATAGAGATCGGAACGGAGTTTTTCGGCGCCGTTAGAATGAAAGAGTTCACGCAATGATTGATGACGTCGTATCAAGTGATCAGAAAGCAGGTCGCACAAAGCAGGCGGTATCTCCTGATTCCCAAGAGCGAGATCGTCAAGCGTCATTTCACGTTCGCGTGTACTTTCTTCCCGTAACTCAGGATAGGTCTTCATCATATGGATGAGTTGGTCCCATGTCTGCTGATTCGCGTTGGATTGGGCTGAAACTCTCCATAAGAACTTGATCGCTATGCTGGCTTGATCTGAAGAGCGGATGTTTCTGAAGCGTTCGAAGCATTTTGAGACGACCAGATCCCAATCACGGCTATCCGATAGCCTTTCCAAAAAGAGTATTGCCAGCGACCAGAAATTGGGATTCTCCGACAACGCAGCGACCCCACCCGATATTTGGGCACGATTACCAGACCAAATGGTCAAGGCTGCCTCCACCACCCAGTAATTGAGCATGAACGGAAAGGAAATGGTGACCGTTGAGAAATCTCTTTGCAAAATGTCCTTCAAGACAACAGGGCCCAATTCTGGGAACGGGAATTCCCTGCGTTCGGCCTCAAAGCTCTCTGCGTCGATTTTTCCGTTCCAATCCTTCCATGTTTCCGGAGGGGAATTCAACCACTGTCTGGCGAAGGGTCTGATTATCAGCAAATCGACTTCTTTTATCTTTTCGTTACGTCGAAGACCAGATGGCAACACTTGTTTGAGAAAGCCATGGCTGAGTTCACGCAAGTAGTCAATATCGGACCCACCTTCAGCAGCACTTTGGTAATAGTTCAGCAACAGGTTCAAACCGAACAAACTATCCTTAGGTAGTGGAGATGAAGGCGACACCCAGAAATTATACAAGCTACCCCACTTTTCTCTAAGGAGACTGCGCTGAGCACGCAAATATTGCCACACTTCCGGAATCGATGGGGGACATATCGACATTTCCCGCCAGTTCTTGAGTTCGCCTCCGTGTTCTCTAAAATCTTTGCTGCGCAGACTGAGCCAAACGCGATTTGCCCGTCCCTCACGTTCATTTTCATCACGCAACCGTCTTAGCCAAGCCGGCAATAGCCTGTATTTTTCTTCGGCAGGATCAATCTCATCCAAATACAACCACAGGCTACCCTTATTCCAGCAATACTGGAGAGTTTCAAACTCTGGCCACAATGCCGATCTAAGAATCGTGAATGGAGGTCCATCGTTCGTGTCAAAGTCCTTGATCGCAGCAAAGCTCACTGGCAAGGGCCAATGTGTCGGATTTTGCTGTAGGTACAAAAGTTCCCGTACTACATGAATCATGAGTGACGTTTTCCCACTGCCGACGTCGCCAGTAATAATTGCATAAGGACTGTCGCATGCCACTTCCAAGGGTGACAGCCTCTGCTCGGTGAGATGCAGAGGACAATAAGGCTGCCCTGGAGTCTCCAGGATCGGATCCTGTTCCCATGCTCTCGGCCCTCGGTTCCAGTACTTCCTTATTGCGTCTCGAATTTCGCCACTGGTTGGATCTTGCCGTTGTTTATTATCTAATTTGCCTCCGTATTCATGCGCAAATATGTCCTTGATTCGAGAGAATTTGGGATAGTCTGTGTTATAGAGATTGACTATTTTGTGCAATAGATCCTTGGCCGAGAGAATATGCTTTTTAGGATCGAACCATTGGTATTTGCTCTTTTTCATCCTTGGGCGATCAAGTTTGAGAATAAGAAACCGAAGTCCGTTGGTGAAAGTTTTGTCATGCTGATACTTGACAAAAGCCTCTAGCGTGTCTCTTATTTTTGTTCCATCAGTTCTCGATGTTATTTGAAAAGCAACCTTACCTTGTGTATTATCGCCCAAGTCAATAGCCGGAAAATTTGCTTGTTTCTGGTTGAGGTTTTCCAGTCTCAGATCAAAGATCGTATTTAAGACATCTTTGCATAGATCTTCAGAAAGTTTGTTGATATCGAAAAAGTTTAAGGCATTCTGCGAATCAATTTCGCTGAGCCATTCCATCACATATTTCGATATGGTTTGTATTTCGGTTTGCTTATTCATGCAAATGACAGATTTGGAGCGAACTCAATAGTTGGTCATTGTGTCAACCAATCGTTTGACGAGTCATCTTCTGACTGGCCCCATTGGATCATCCGTTTGTCCACATGCCTCTCCCACTCACCAGATTTCAACGATACTGTTCTCCAAAAAAAACGGCAACCCATTTTTGCGATCGGCCAGTTATTCACGCTTCAAAGTTCAGCGCTGACTGACTTTCCCAACTCTAAGATGGCGTGTGCCAAAACAAATCTCCCTGCTTGAGTATGTCCGCGCGTTGACATTATTTCGGCAAGCCCGAGATGCGCCGACGCGACAGAAACGCGCAAGCGATATTCCCAGTTATCCCAATCTCCTTCTCTTTGCTCTTCAATCTTGTCTAATGTGTACTGCTCGACCCTTTTTCTTCTGAGCTCCGCAGCCTTGGGAATATCACTAAGATGAATATCCAGGACCCACCTGCTTTTTCTGGATGGCGGGATCCATCTGCTGTGGCAGGACTTGGGATTACGCGCGACCCATCCGACAGGTTGCATCCAATGTAACAGTTTTCCAAAATCATAGATTGGGTCGGACATTCCGATAAGAGGATTTGGATCTATCAGGAAGCATGAGAATCCATGACCGCGTTTGCGGAACAGGATATTCCCCAAGTGGGGATCCCCGTGCACAAGATTCATTCTCAGTTTGGGAAGATCCGCCTGTAATCGTGCCTTGACAGTCTTAAGTGTATTGTTCAGTGGAGGCACTTTCTTACCATTCACATAACCAGGCTCAGACATGATTGAAGAAAGCGCTTCGTCTGCCTTTAATATTGCACGCAGTTTAGAGTCAATACGTTTGGTGTAAGGATCAACGCTGGTGCCTATCCGGGACTTAATTCTGACAGTGGTCTTGTGAACATTCTTGATGGCGCTAATGGCCTTGTCTACTAGACGGTTCAAAACAGCTACCTCCGTTGCTTCATTGTAGAGGTACTTGGAAAATGACTTGAACTTTCTCATTTGTTCCATCAATAAAACAAATCGAACATCATCTAACACATCAATGTGCAGCACGTCGGGGAATGTCCTTGGATATTGGCTGTTGACCAACTCTATGAGAGCCTTATGCAATTTCAATTCATCAGTCCCGAGTTTTACTACCGTATGCACATCAGTTCGCACCGTTCCAACAAAGTCGGCTTTGAATCCTTCGCCGAGTTGCTCTATCTTTCCTATTCTCACGCAGCTTCGCATGAATTGTTCGGAGAATCCTAATTGTAACACCCGCCTGACTATCGGAACAAAGTCTATTGGGTTGTGTTGAAAATCAGGGGCTTGGATTGAAGATGACAGGTTTTGGAAGCCACGAAGTTTTCTGAGGGCTATTTTGTTGTTGAGCGAAGTGAGGTTTTTTTCAGGTGCGGTCAAGAAGCATTCCCCTAAGTGAGCCACGGAACGGAATGAAACCAGTCGGATATTTCACCCTGCACACCTACCACGGTCAGGGCGTACCGTTCACATGAAGTAGCAGAGAACTAAAAGCCTCTACTAGGCCGTAGGCCAATCGAGCTGACGGAGGTCAGGTTGATTGTGTGTGGTAACTTAGATGATCGCACGGAAAAAGTCAATAGAGCGGGGTGAAGCAAACGCGGACTCGACGATGCTGTGGAGTGGGCATCCGCAGCTGTGAATCGCCATTCTCTCCCAAGTAGGTCTTGGAATGATGGTTTGAGATCAGATTGAGCTGTCAATGAAAAACCTCGACAATTGCTACCGGGGGACTTCTCGTCTTCGGTGCAGCCGGTCGTTCACCCTTGCGGTAAGGTCACATCACGTAATCGTTTACGCCGGTCCCACGTTTCGCGCCAAATGAACAATTCGGTGATTTTGCTTTTTTACCAAATATTCTTATCCTGTGTAAAGGTTGGGAGCGCGCGCGTTAGTAAGGGGATGGGAGCAATACCCAACCGCCCATTCCCTTACTTTTTTTCCTGGGTGTAGGTCGCAAGACTGAATAACGAGGCGTAAGTAGGACGCCTACAAGAGCCATTCGCTCGGAGACCCAGACCTGTCCCTTGCCACTTTTCAAGATTCCATCCGTGGTGAAATGCGGGAATGGCGCGCTGAACTCGGATTTTTGATTTCTCAGTTAGTACAGGACGAAGTCGTTTCATTTCAATGTTTCTAAGATCGTAGAACAAAGAAGTTCCTCAGGCAGCAGACCAAATACGCTATCGTGTGCAGTTCCTGTTCCGGGCACAGCCCAAGGGGTATCGTTCACGCGGTACCCCTTGCTGTTTTGGATTGATGCAGTGAGCACGATCCCTTCAAAAACAGAACCGCCCCGCACGTCTGCGGGGCGCTTCATTTTGCTCTTTGCATTGTACTTCTCATGTTATTTCTAACATCAGTTATACTCCGCAATCGCGGCGGTGTGCACACGGAAGTCGCCGCGCTGTATCTACCTGACCTGCCCCCAATAAACCGTTCCAAGTGTTATCTTGGATAAAAGGAGGCAGCAATGAGCAAACAGAGACATACGGCAGAGCAAATCATCGGCAAACTTCGCGAAGCAGAAGTGTTGCAAGCAAAGGGGATGTCGATGGAAGAGGTAATGCGCCAGTTGTGTATCAGTGATGCAACATATTACAAGTGGCGGAAAGAGTATGGCGGTCTTCGCGTTGATCAAGCAAAACGGCTGAAAGAGTTGGAACATGAGAACAGTCGGTTGCGCAAGGTGGTGTCAGATCTCTCGATCGATAATGCCATCTTGAAGGAGGCGGCCCGGGGAAACTACTGAGCCCGGCCAAACGGCGCCGGGCGGTGGAAGAGATTGTGGAGGCACTTCACGTATCCGAACGACGAGCGTGTCGCGTGTTAGAGCAGCCGCGAACAACACAACGTCATCAGGCGTCACGCCGAAGCGATGAGGAACCGTTGCGGAAACGGATTGTTGCCTTGGCGTGTCTGTACGGACGCTATGGGTATCGGCGAGTAACGGTGTTACTGAGGGACGAAGGCTGGCGAGTGAATCACAAGCGCGTTGAACGCCTATGGCGCCAGGAAGGCTTAAAAGTGCCGCAACGACAAGCCCAAACGGAGACGGTTGTGGTTCAATGATGGGTCATGCATACGGTTACGTCCGTTGTATCGGAACCACGTGTGGAGCTACGATTTTGTTGCAGATCGTACGAGTGATGGCAAGCCGATACGGATATTGAACATTCTAGATGAGTATTCACGCGAGTGTTTGAAGATTCGCATCGACAGACAGATGAAAGCAGTAGATGTGATTTATGAATTGTCGGAACTGTTTGTTGAACGCGGAGTACCGGATTACCTCCGCTCTGATAACGGGTCGGAATTTGCAGCGGCGATAGTCCGTGATTGGCTGAAACGACTCGGCGTCAAGACACTCTTTATCGAACCAGGGAGTCCATGGGAGAACGGCTACATCGAATCATTCAACGGAAAAATGAGAGATGAATTATTGAATGGAGAAATCTCTGATACTATTCTGGAGGCACGGGTGATCACAGAACGATGGAGGAAGGCATACAACACGGTTCGACCACACAGTTCATTGGGATACCGTCCACCGGCGCCAGAAGTACACCAATATCTTAGCTTGCCAGTGGCTGAGCAAATTAACTAACTTTACACTGGCACTACAACTGGGGGCAGGTCACTATTTCCGGTGATCTCAGATTGTCGCATAGTTGGCTTCTGCTTCTCATGAAATTTCTGGCTGGTACCATAATCCACGTTCCTTCCAAGCGACAAGATTCTAGTAGCTAATGCGGGAATTAGCAACCATATGCTTGCAGTTTTGTGCCTTGAAGGGTTGCCTTGAAAAGGGCAGGACCAAAACGAATACTCGTTGCAGTCATTTTGCCCTTCGGTGAACAGACTGTTACCATATCTCCTTTTTTGAAGGAACTCCAAGTTACTTTCTTCGTGTTCCTACATAGCTTTGTTACTGGTGTGATATCAAAGCTAAGCACTGTGTCCTTGGCCTCCAACGTGATGCGTTTTGAAGTGATCTCGGATATTGGGAAACTGACAAGAACGAGTTTCGGGTTGATCAAATAGGTTCCCTTCCCCTGCATCATAAGTTGGCCTCCTGCACCCGTGGTAGTTCCGACGAAATTGATCTGATATTCAATGGTTTGAGAACCAAGGCCTTTACTATTCTGCGTGGCAGTGTAAGGCATAACAGCCCTTCCTTTCCGGCTGGCGGTAGAAGAATGAGGCTTCTCGAGCAGCTCCACAATTTCACTGTGATTGTTTTTTTTTGCTTCACTTAAGGCCGTACTTCCATCATTTGCAGTGAGGTTCTCTGACAGGCTCGATAACCTCTTCGTTGCCGCATCAGCCGATGCTTGAGAATATGCAGTACTTGCACTACATCCTGCTAAGACATTGATGAAGTAAACGAACAGAAGGAGTAAAAATGAATACCGCTTGCCCATGTTGTTGACTCCCAAGGTAATATGAGACTTTCGACGTGAGGGGGATTATCGCAATCATATGTTTGCAGTTTTCACCGAATTCTTTCCCTTGATTAGCAGGTTCTCTTCAAACGTCATCTTGACTTACGTGAAAACACCATCAGCAGGATAATCAGTTGTGACAGAACTTTCAAAGCGTCCTTGGAAAGAATCGCAAACACCGCAAATGAAGAAGTTAGGGCGAGCAGGAACAAGATAGCGAATGACCATACTGATAATCCGAAGATCTCCCTGATTTGCAGCAGGACAAAGGTGATGAAAACGACAAATGAGACAATCATTTTCTTGATTAGCGAGCCAATGTCCTTGCATGATATCACGTACGCGTTAGAAGCTTATTCCGGCCGTTACAAGGATAAGAGATGAGGGTTGCTGGCCTTTGCCTATTGTCTGACCACCGGATTTGAATTCGTATTCAGGCGAACTAGCATAATAGCGAACTGAAAGATCGAAATGCGAAATCGTAATCCCGATTCCACCGCCGTAGGCAACAGCAGTAGCTGTAGCTCTCTCAATGGTTACCGAAGCGCTTTGGCCAGTTGTGCTTCGCGCGGAGAGGGTGATTTCAGGTGATAGCCCAATTAACGCGCCAAGCAATCCTTCGCCGTGTATCCTGACGGTCGGCGAAATTGCCCCAATCACACGGACTCCTAACATTGGCCAGATTCCTGTCCATGAGCCTGACTCCACATTGACCGTGACTGTCGGCGACACCGAACCAACACCTGCGATCACAGTACCAAAGTCTGAGCCGTTAAACGAAACTACGGTACCAAGCAGCACCTGAATGGTTTGTCCGCTGCTATTCCATTCTATGCCTGCAGCAAAACCCGATTTCGCGAATCCGGCATCAGGAGTGCTTATATTTGATTCACCGAAATTGCCCACTGGCATTGCAAGACCACCAAACAGCGACACGGAATTGCTTTTCTCAGGATATGTCCCGGTCGGGGTAAACTCTGAATCGAATGGTGGCCGTTCTGCAGTGGAAGGTCTTGAGGGAGGCCTTGAAGGGGGTCTCGATGGAGGCACCGGCGACATGCTCGATTCTCTGGTGATTGAGATAACGTCGTTCATATTCAGTGTGACAAGGCTTGAATCAGCGAGTTGCACAGTCAGGGGCTCGTAGCTCAGGATCTTACCTCGAATGTTGCTGCCACCTTTTAACATGATGACGTCCTGAGTTTCTTGGCTCTGCGCGGCCTTCTCGCTAGTCACCGCTCGGGTTGTATCTGCTGTCGGCGATTCGAGAATCCAAGTGGAGTTGGCTGTTGCTGATATGATTGTAGGGAAGACCAGGCATAAGAGTGTTTTATTCATGATTCACATCTCCAAGTATTAGGGTGCATTCTCTTATTCTGATACGCCCATACTTCCCTGGAACAACTGATATTGATAGCCTTTGTCCGTCTGACTGATCTGCAAGGCACTCCACATAGTACGTCTTACCTGCCTCTGCCTTGAAGACAAACTTGGCTGGTCCTCCAATAGCCTGGATCCCCGTAACAAACAGCTTGAAACGGACGGCAGAAGTAATTTCGACTTTCCCTTCCTCAATGACCACCGGAAAGTATCCCATCCTTTCCAGAATACCGATTTCTGCACCATTAACCTTCAGGTCGAACTCGGTGCTTTTGCCATCGTCAGGACGATAGAGATATGCAATGCTGCGACCATGTGGGATGCCGGCCACCTCCTTGAAAAGCGGTCCACGACTTGAAGAGCAGCCGACACTTGATAAGGTAATGGCAAAGAGCAACCCCAAATGGAACGTGTCAATTTGTCTCAAAAGAAGTTTCCTCCCAGCAAGAGTATAGGGCAGTTACACTGACGACCCAGCACATCTCAACTGCTTTCAGAAAAAAACGTTATAGGATACGGCCAATCCACCATTGTGGTGTCGTTTGATATTGAGGCCCCTTAGAAGCGCGGAGCTCTTGCTGTAAACCGTACTCCAATCCTCAATGGCCTGTCCTATTAAGTAACCAACCAACCCGCCTCCAAGTACGGCGAGCGGTATTATGAGCGCAGTCGTAAGCTCCTCATCTGTAACCAAGCCAGGAAGGTTTGACTTTTCAGGTTCACTCCCCAACGAAATAGCTAACCCAATGCCACCGCCCATGAGAGCGCCAACCACCCCTCCGGTTAGTCCATAGTCGCCGCTATACTCTTCCATCCTCGCGACTTCACTCAAACTCATTGCGTACCTAATCGGAGAGTCTTTTACATAGTACTCGACGGAATCACTAGTTAAGACCATGTGCTGTCCATTGATAAGAACGTTATCAGCAGTATAGATTCTACCCTTGTTAATTGCTTTGGCTTCAACACGCTCATTTCCTTGCCCGAATGATGACTGGTTCATCGTGACCAGAAGTACGAAAATAGCTATCTCTTTCATGTTAACCTCACTGATGATATTGAATGTACAGTTGATTCTGCTGTTGTGCGAATAGAACGACTATGATCATCATTACAGCGCCAGATGGAATCTCCTGCAACGGAATTTGAATATTCAGATCATCTCTTCGATTGTCTCATTCTTCAAGCTTGACAGTAGCGAAGATCGAACTGAAAGGACGGAAGCAAGATTGGACAGTGTGCTTGTGGTTTGGCACCGACCACTCGTTCACTTGGTATTCGTTCCGGCTTGCCTTGTACGCAGAAAAAAAGCCAGACTTTTTGAGTCTGGCTTCCTTGACAACGGATGCACAATGGTAACGTTACTTCACGCTTTTCAGCGCCTCGACATACCTCTTGTTAGAAACCGGCTTGTCATGCCATGTTTCGCCATCCCAATAGCGGATTGATTTTTGGTATTCGCTCATGTAAAGCCCTCGGTCCAAGCGTCGTATGCGCCCTTTCTCCATGAGATCTTCATAAACAAGATCAAAATCGTCTCCAGTACCGATGCCGGTAACGGTGAGGTCCGTTTTGAAGTACGCCCATAGTGAGGGGGACAGTCGGTCTTCCTGACGCTCACCATCGATGTCGGCATCCTCCAACCTCAGAACGAAGGTAGATGAATCTTCGTAAAAGATACGCCGCGCCCAATTGTACTTGTTTCGTAGCCCAAAAACCTCGCCAACAACCGTTCTTGGTATCCGGATGTAAGAGCGCTCGGTGCCTGCATCGTACCCATCCACTTGATACTCAGCAGTGAGCGGAGAATGTCCTGACATGAAACGAGGGTCAAGTACAACAACACACGCAGATCGCAAAGCGTTGTTAGTTCCACACAGTAGGATTTCTGTGATACCATCCCCATCCAAGTCCCACGGCAGTATATCCACCAAGTGACCAATGTGAACATAATGCGCTAGTTCTTTCCCGGTTGCTGCATCGAGCTTCATAACAATGCCGGGAAAGAACGGCGAGAGGCGTCCACTAATAATGACTTCATAAGAGCCATCATTATCAAAATCTCCTGCAATGAGCGCGTTTGGGACCAGCTCTTTCCCTTTCACGTCGGTGTTATGCGGAAAGTGGAGAGTCTTCTCCATGACTTTCGACCAAAGAGGGGTTTTGGTGCCTATCGATTTACAGTCAATTCTTGTAGGAAAAACGCTTGCCACCCAAATAACCTCGCTCACCCCATTATGATCAACGTCGGCAAAACCTACAAACACCGTTCGAGGACGCCGAAGATCGTCATCCTTTGAGCCCTTTACGATTGTCTCACCAACCCATATTTCGTCCACTGTCTGGCCTTGCTTGTTCTTTATGAACAACATCCCACCCTTAAATTCAAATCCAACTGGATTCTTGTCGAGCGGACCGTACCACAATCGCCAGAAAGCGACAACAAGAAAGAGAAAGGCTGCCGCAGCAATCGGGAACCGCCACTTCCATAGCCTTCGCGCGGCGTGCTTGTGAATGGGAACACGAACCAGGTCGGAAAGCCGGCGGTCGAAAAACACCTCGCGTAAATCAGTGACGCCGACAAGAGTGAGAGTTCGATGTGGATATTTTTCCGTCAATGAGCAAAGTGCTTCTTCAGCAGCAGCAAGTTGTAGCTTCGGAAGGACAAGAAATTCAATCCATGAAAAGAAGGCTGCCTTCACCTTCTCGGGCAGGGTTGCCGACTTGACCTCCTGCACGTAACCTTTTTCGTCAATGGCACCCGTTAACGCAACTGTAGGTCTGATCCGATAGTACTCCCGCTGCATCGATGAACGGAGTATTTCACAGCAGGTAAGCGCCGCTATGCCAAGGTTTGCCGAGAGTCCTTCGTGCATAGCATGTTCGTCTTCAAAAACCAATCTGCCGGCAACAAAATGCTTGGCTGCTTCGGGATACTTTTCTGTAATCAGATTGCGGGTGGCTGCGATTGGCGCGGCAATGATGTCGGCTGAGGTTGTGTCGGCTCCAAACACAGCAACATCTGCATAAATTTGGTCTTTACCATTACGAGATTCACCAAGGACCTCCACGCTGACACGACGGAGGCCGCTGTCACCCTGTTCTGAATGTACCCTTACCAGGGAATGCTCGACAACAGGAATCACCACACTACGATTGGCTCCGGATATTGCCTTTACCCAGATGGCTTCGATTTTCTTCAGGGCAGAAGTCGTCTTCTCATCCGTGGACCTTTCCACTGCCTGACGCAAACGATTCAAGGGGGGAATTGACGGATTTGTCTGGATTTCCGTGACCCAAGGTTGCAGGTTGCCTTCCTGCAACACAGACATTGCTTTGGCAAGCTCTCCAGCATATGCAAACAATGTCGCAGCAGCGAGCTTCATCTCGTTGATGTCAATGCCGTAATCACGGAAGACCACAATATCATTGTGGACCAACAACACATCTTCGGGATCACATCCAGTCAGATCGGCGTTTGACAGGATGTTTGGAAGATACTCGGTCAGTTCTGTGAGGTACGGTTCTCTGGAAATCTGACTCTTATTCAGCATTCCGAGAAATCTGGCCATCGCGAACAAATGCTGGCGGGCTGAAGATGGAAAAGAAAGCAGGTGCTTCAGGTCTTGAAAATGCTGTTCGATATCAAGGGGGGAGTTCACTACGTCACTACAAGATTGTTCAGAGCTATCCAGTTCATAAGCAGTGGTTGGCACTCACGGCAAAGTTGAATCAACAGTAGAGCCTGATTGCAAGTGTATCGGGAATACTCGCCATTGTGCAGGTTCCCGCCCCGTTCTTTAAGGGGATAAGAAGTGCTCTCCCGCTACCGTCAGTTATCAGCGCCCTTGTGATCTCCTTCTCAGACGCTGACTGTGCATTAAGGTGAAGGGTGGCCCCGTCATAATGCACAGAGAGCGTGAAGTCGGCCTCACTTGATCGAGAATGGCCTTCGTGATTGACAACATCTTCCTTGGAATACTCAAAATGAGCGGCAGCCGTGTAAAGTAATGCAGGCATTCCTGCAACTTCCTTTGTCCGATACGTCGCCGGAACCTTGAACTCGGCAAACCCTTGCATGTCCGTAACACACTCTACTGCAAGTTCCGGGAAGACGACGATCCCATATTCCCGCTTTCGTACATCATCGGTCAGAACGTAGAGCTTATATGTGCCGTGCGTTTTATCATACAGAATGCGGGCAACAATACTCTCTTCTTCGGAATGTAGTGCAAACGATTCAAAGCGATGCTCTATTGCAGTATCGGCAGCTAATACAGTTGTGAAACCTGAAGGGACCGCTCTTGGCCCCGGTTTGTATACGAGAGGGCGCAACGGAACAACTCCACTCACCGGAAAAATGGAGTGTACAAAAGCGGCCGCCTTCGGTGTCCGAACATATGGACGAGCTTCCACCTCGGAATAAAAAGACTGCAGAAATTCAAGAGCCTTGAGGCATACTGGGCAGGATTGCAGGTGTTCTCTCGTTGCTGCAACCTCGTCCTCGTGAAGGGTATCCGGGGCACGCAGGTAACGCTCTAATATAATTTCATCAATGTGTTTCATGTTCCCCAATCTGATTCGTAACGGTTAGCATGCCGTGCAGAAAAATCAGAGCTCATCTTTCACTTTTTTAAGGAGAGCTGCACGTGTTTCTTTCAATAGATACTCTAAGAATACTCGATGCACTGCGTGGTACGTCTCTCTGGAGAGGTTGTCGCATTTGTCCGCCAATCTGGCGAATAACGATGTACCGTCCCCATCATTATGAATGAACTCAGCCTCCAGAGACTCTGAAATCACATCGAAGTAGATGCAGTACATGGTTTCCTCAATTTTGTTCTTGCCTACATAGCTTTGCTTCTTGTCGAATTTGACTGTTGCTATGCATTCCTCGAGAAACGTTCGTAGCTCTTGCTGCTCAAATGATCGATCGTCCTCGGAGGCAATGGAGCTCATTTCGCCGAGACTTTCAAAGGCCGAAAGAAGAATCTGTGCGAATCCAACCAATGGGAATGCCCTGCTGTAGCAGGCCTGATCAGCGAGCTGTTTCGTAAGATCATTGAGAAGCACCCTCAAGTTCCGATTTGCACTCACCAAAGGAACAAGATACACTTCCAACAGCTCGGGAGGTATCAATGGCAGCGTAAACGCAGACGGGTTCGCATCACCAAAACAAACCCACCATTTGTCATTCACGAGCTTAACTGATGCCCGGGAGGACGATTTTGTATCTTTCAAATTTCGAATCAACTTGCGAAGATTTGGGTCAGACTCGCCGTACGCTTTGAAGATTCGGTTCGATACTTCGCTGAATACGAGTCTTCGGGTAATGCCGTAGAGAGCGGTTTCATCCATTGCCGCAATGGAGAATTGAGAATAATAGTCAACCAGTCTAGTGAATTTGTTTTCCTTGTCCCTCTCGAAGAGTTCGGCAATGCAATCAACCGCAAAGTCTTCCAAAGAAAGATGAAGAAGGAACCCTGCCAGCCTGCCGGATTTCTGTTTGGTGTACAAGTAGGCAATGGCGATCTTGTGAAATTCTTCGAATACCAAACCAACACATTTTTGTGAGGGGAAAGGCGAGATAGCACCCGAAATGATTTCTTTCAAGCTCATCGGAGACGGGGAATCATGAACTAACTCCGGAATGTGTAGACTAAAGATACGTTGAGAGATGATGATTTACAATAGAAACCGAAGAGATTGGGGCGGCCCCTGCCGTGCATCATCAGCAAGGTCTGGAAAGAAAATCAACTGAGGGGGATGAGGGATGCAAGCAGGAATTCGATAAGGGCTACCGGGCAACTGAAGAAAAATTGCGTCTTCGCTACTGTGACATCCTTAGATTATCATTTCAAACACGGTATGATAGTGCGAACGTGTGAGCAAAGATTTTGGTGGGTTGCTGGCACAGCCCTTCAAGCGTGTGAGTTTAGATTTTGGTGGGTTCCGGGCACAAACATAGTCAGGAACCTCGTCCGCTTTGTGGACGGGTCCTGTTCCGGGCACAGCCCAAGGGGTATCGTTCACGCGGTACCCCTTGCTGTTTTGGATTGACGCAGCGAGCACGATCCCTCCAAAAACAGAAATGCCCCGCACGTCTGCGGGGCATCTTATTTTGTTCTTTGCATTGTACTTCTCATGTTATCTCTAACATCAGATACTCCGCAATCGCGGCGGTGTGCACACGGAAGTCGCCGCGCTGTATCTTCCCTACCAGCGGATCTACTGCACGGTCTCCGTCTTCGTTCCGATGTTGCCGGGACGGTCGTTAGCCGTTACCACAACAGAGTACGCCTGTCCCGCAGGGACCTGCGCTGTTGCGGTATAGACCCACCGGTCGAGCAAGCCTCCCTCCTTCACCGCGTTGCCGCTTTCCACTTCGTTGCCGTTCGCGTCGTTGATGCGGACTTTGACGCTCGTGACTTCGAAGTCGTCTGTGGCACCGATGATGATTGTGCCTCCGGGCTCACGGTTGTACTGCGAGAGGTCGATGGAGTTGACCTCGGGAGCATTCAGGTAATCGCCGGAGATGAGACCAGCTACGGGACGGTTTCTGAGTTTTGCCGCCTCGTCGTACGGTGCACGGGCTTCCGGATCGGCAGCAACAAGTTTCACGTAGCGCCCCGCAAGACGCACGCGGGCTTGCTGTGTAACCTGCTTCTCCGTAAACGGGGCGTTCCGTTTCGGCTTGCGCCGCATCCCCGCTTTCCCGTAGCTCTCGTAGAAGACGACGTTTCCCATCCGGCCCGAGAGACCGTCGAGGAATGAGCCTAACCTTGGAGTTGCCATTGTAGTACCTTTCAATTAGTGGTTGATGTATGATTTAGGTATTCACTCCGGCCTGAGTGTTTTCTTCGTCGTCGTGCAATGCCCGGAACCACTCACTACTCCGGGCGTATCTCTCCGGTGTACTTGTCTCAAAGAACATTTCTTGCTACTTGTCCGCTACTTCCTTGCTATCTTGTCGCTACTTGCTTGCTACCTTGTTGCCTTTCCGTTGCTTTTTGGTATTGACTGTTGACGATCTCTACAGATCGGTTACACAGATGGCGTGCCAAAACAATTCGTTGCTGAAGTGTAGCAAGAAAATTGAGGATGGGGATCTGAGAGAGGTAAAAATGGGGATGTACTTCTTTCCTCAGAGGAAAATTTTGCACCGGCGGCTCGTGACCGGGGCGTGTGTACACGCGGCTCTCGAAACACACCCCCCGCCTCCGTTTCACTTCGGCGCGGCAGGCCTCCGTCTCCCCTCTCGCAAACGCTCACGCCAACACACAGAGGGGAGTGTGTTCACCGGATTTTCTTTACCGCGCTCAATCCCATTCCCCTCTTGCCTGCCCGCCGTCTTTGTGGCGGGAGAGGGCTTGCCCCGACGGAGCGCTTTTGGCGCAGTCGGGGTGTCCCGACGAAGCACGCTTTTGCGTAGTCGGACGGGGTGTGACAATCGCATCTCAGATTCAGCGCTCAACAACTACTCCCCTCTTTGTGCTGGCATGTGTGCTGGGGAGAGGGCTTGCCCCGACGGAGCCGCTTTTTGGCGCAGTCGGGGTGTCCCGATGATCCCGACTTGTCGGGAGAATCGGGACGGGGTGTGTTCCGCGCCCACTTGCAGCAATCAACCCACCGGGGATTGGCAATCAGGACAACAAGAAGAAAAAAGTCCCACGAGCAGCCCCGGCAAAACCGATTTGGCGGTCTGTAACGGCGCAGGGAGTGTCGTATTTGCCGTGACAGCCGAGAGTAAGCAGTACGTTTCTTCAGGGTTGGCGTGAGCGTTTTGTCTTTGATTCTGCGTGCCCCAGCACTTCACGGCATAGCTGGACAAATTCTGCCAGGCTGAGATCACTCTTTGCATCGTTCACGCGCCATGAGCAGATCCTAAAGTTCGGTGCATCCATACCATCGTCCACGTGATCGACGGTTGGCAGGTCGCCAAAGTTCTTCTTATACGCTCTTCCGCCAGCTTGAGCTGCATCATTATCGTAACGGGAAATGAGTTCCCATTTGAGTGGAAGACCAGTGTACGCATCCACACCATTGCTCGCTGTGACAGCTGCGTGAATGGCTTTCTTGTAACTCCCAACCTTTGCAGTAGTATTCCCGCGCTTTCTGTCCCGGCGGACATGGGCATTCGCTTTTGCATGCAACCATTTCTGGTATACACGCTCGGAGCACTTGCCATGAAGAAAGAAAGGTAAGGTGTACTTCATGAGCTCTCCTTGGTGCCGACAACGATACTTTCATCAACGAGTTCAAAGGGTGATGTCTCACGTTGGTAGTTAGCCCAATGAGAACGGTACTGAGTCTGCTCAAGCAAGTGCATGTCAACGTTGTCCCCATCAGGGCCTTCATCCAGCCCCCATTCGACCAGAACACCTCCAAGATTTGTCAAGATAAACCTTGGATGCATTCTTTTTCCTCCCGCACCTTGTTCCCAAGCTTCAAACCTCTTCCAACGAACGAAATTGACGCTGAGAACTTTTGGAATAATATTCCCCAAGAGCTGGGTGCACCCCTTTGAAAACTTCGCCTTGTCCAGATTGCCCGAAGCAAGCAGGTGATATTCGATTCTCGTCTTTTGAACAGTGCCGCGAGCAACTTTGCCGAGGAACAACTCAAGGGGTCTTCGAAATCTCTCCTCGGCTGCGTCGAAGTGTGCATCAACGAAGAGAATCTCAGTACTCATCTGAAGCAAACGACCGATTGCAGCTGCCATCGGCTCTGCTTTCCGTTGTACATTCCGCTGGCGGGGCGTGTTCCACAGCGGCGTCTCTTCCGATAGATCCTTCGCTATGAGAATATTCGGATGGCTTCGTGGGTTCTGATAGGAAACAATAGCATGAAACGGTTCCGCTTTGTGTGCCTGCTCTGCATTTGCCAACCAATCAAGAGTTTCCGAGTAGTGACGATCGGTCTTGCAGAGCCGGTCGCCTATTGTGTGGAGCCTTTCTTCGATTCGTTTGAGTTCGATTTCCTTGCAGGCCTTTTTGCATGCCCGATAGACTACACGTTTCCATTTCTCGGGGTACTCGGCGATAATACGGCCATTGTGGACACCGCAATGGTCGACAACGTAGCGGAAGTCTTGCCAGTTACTGATGGAGGCCGGCTCGATTGCATATTCGAATACCATGGCTAGAACAGCTCCTCCGCCCGCTCTGCGAAGAAACCGCCGGGCCATTTCTGTACGAAGTCTCCCTCCGGCGTGATATCTAATGGAATCACCGCAGAACCATTGGCTCCGGGCTGAACATAAAGAACCTGAACATCATTCGGGGTTATGTCGGGAACTTTTTTCTCGGAGCTTTCCCTGATCCTTCGCAGAATCCTCAGTATCAAATGCTCACTATGCGTCTCCAAGATAAACGTGTTCTTCCGTTCACCCAAAGCAGACTCAATGAACACATCGCCGAGTTCGGCTTGCAAGGCCGGGTGAAGATGAATTTCCGGCTGTTCGATGGCAATAGTCTTCTTCTCATTTGCAAACGCATAAACGAGAACTGGCAATGCTTGGCTTATACCTATTCCCACGTCACGATGGCTGACGGGTGTGTCTGTGCGCAGGTCAATCAACACGAGGTCTCTGATTTGGTCGGGTGATGTTTGAGCAAGTTTTCTTGCCAACTCTTGTCCTCGCGAAGGCTCACGAAAGAATGCTTCAATTTCTTCTTTCGTGGCCTTTTTCATTTCCACTTGAGAGAGATCGATTCTCTCAAGCAGACGGTCATTGTACTCGTCAAACATCGCATCGAGTTCTTCAGAGAGGTAGGTATCAGCGATGAGATCTCTCACGACAAGGGCGTAGGGGGTTGAGAGACGGTCGGGGCCAAGCCAATTGTTGACCATGTTGCGAACTTCAAAATTGCGACGAACAATGTCCCAAGCGTATCCTCCGCCGGCTTGCCAGTTGGCATCGAGTTCCTTGGAGAAGGCAAGATGTCGCTCCGGATAGGAACGTAACGGCCCGAGGTAAACGATAGACGAAAGCCAGGATTCGAGCTCTTTTGTAGAAGACAACACCATATCTGAGAGCTTGCCCGGAAGGAACAGATCGATTGCCGCATTGATATCGTCTGTACGCGTACTGCGCCCAACTGGAATTATTCTGTCGGGGCCTTCCTCCGGTCCCTCCCCGGCAAACCCCAGTTGGGCAGGAAGTATCCCTTTGAAGAAGACGCCGGCGCTTGCCATGAACTCAACAAGATGGGCCTGCACTTGCTTCACGTCATGATCACTTGTCACAGTTACCGTAGTTGACATAAGAACAAGTGCTTGTATCAACTCCACTATCAATGGATGCGAAGCGATGAGGTTAAGTTTGTACATGCCATTCTTCGGACTGCTGACTTGCGCAATATCCTTGCCGTCGACTGCAATTGAAAAGGATTCCACGCGCGGAATACCGACCGGCACAAGGTTTCCCGTTGGAACTCTGATCGTTACAGGTTTTCCTGTACGTGGATCCGTGGATTCCTTTTCCACCATTTCTTCCTTGTGCTCCAAACCAATCAATATCTCGAATCGTATTGTGGAACCCGCGTGAAAGACGGAGAACGATTCGGGGGCAATCATCTCAAAACAGAGTGAGAGTCGCCTCATTGAATCAGTTCTATGGATGTACTGTCTGAAACCTCCCAGATCGACGGCATCACCGCCTACCTGCGTGTGGCTGATATCAAGCTTTCCAGTCTTGGTTGCTTCATTTGCCAGAAGCAGGGAGTGGATAATACTCGACTTTCCCGAACTGTTCGCCCCAAAAATAAGCGTGAGCGGACGAATGGGGATGGTCTGCGTTTCTGCAAACGCTTTGAAGTTGCCGAGGCGGAGGGATTTGATCATTGCGGATTGCGGATTATGGATTTCGGATTGTGGTTGTTGGGTTCTGTGGTTTCGACCTCACCCCCGTCCCCTCTCCTCGGAGGAGAGGGGTGGGTTGTGCTCAGTTATTCTGCCCCTGAAGGCAGTACACATTCGTTTCATGTCGAACTCATCCCCCGCCCCCTTCTCTTTCAAAGAGAAGGGGAGGTTTGTGCGCGGATTCGATAAGTCCCTCTCTTCACAAGAGAGGGATTTAGGGTGAGTTCCATCGGGTGTGAGTTGATTCAAGAAACACCTCAATTATTCTGCCCCGGCAACCCCTTGGGATAGAGCAGCACAACATCCGGCGTTTGCGGGGTCTGTTTGATTTTCCGTTCAGCATCTTTTCTGTCACGTGCTATTGCTGCTTCGATTTTCTTTCTCAACTCAGGATGCGCGTCCAAACTCTCGTTGCGTTCTTCAAGCTTCTCCATTACTGCCCAATACGTTTTGTTGTAGTGAGGATAGCATTTCTCCTCAAGCTCCAGCGAGAGTTGCTCGCCTAACTTCGGACCCTCATTGTCCAACACCCAATGGTTCTCAATATCTGCACGGAGCGTGACGAGGACCGGCGACCTGAGCCTGATGATGAGCTTGCGTGAGATAGGGCCGACTTCATCAAAGAGCCACGCGGCTTCATCTTTGTTCTTTGCGCTGCAAACGCTGACCGTTCCGTCAGCCCAGCGGTAGGCGTAGGTGGGCATGGGCAACCTCTCACTTTTTGTTATCCTCTTCCGAACTCATCCCCCGCCCCCTTCTCTTAGACTCAATGACTACTCAGAAACATGAAAGAACCGTCTGAGAAGTGATTCTATCCGAAATTCGACAGCGTTCTGCCATTGCTTTACGTACCATCCCCAAACAAGCCCAGCGACGCCAGATACCCAAACAATGCCGCCAATGATTCGGGCCCATATTCCCGTGATTATCGTCCCAATCATAAAAGGACACACTAGCAGGACAACAATCGAAAAGATGAAAAAGACTTTGCCGACTATTAGAGCAATTGTCTTGGCACGTCCGCGTAGGGCGAGCATGAGTTCTCGTTGCCTAGTTTCGGATTCTTCTAGACGAACTTGAACTTGTGTCTTCTCAGCGTGGACCGCCGCAATTTCCTGTGAAGCTTCACCTCTTATTTTCTCAATTTTCGCTTCCGCTTCACTTGCATATGATTCCTTTACACGGTTGACAACCTCTGTTAGAGTAGTCGAATCAGGCTCGACATCTTCATCAAATTGGGAAAGAAGATTCTCCGTTAATTCGCTTGCAATTACCGCGACCATTTCATCATCGTTGATTCGGTTTTCCGTGCGCATGTTTTGTAGATGCTTGACAAACAAATCCCACGTTCTTTGCGATGGCACCAGAGCTGCAGAGCATAACGCAATTAGTTCATTGAGCTTGAGGTCTGCAATCGCAGTAGGTTTTTTAAGCCAGGCTATGCTTGAAAGAGCCGAACTGTGAATAACTGGGTAAACACCGATTTGGCCTTGACCCCTGAACCATTCTTTTACATTCTTAACTAATAGCCCAGTAGTTGTTACAAATACCGCCTTTGCTGAGTCGTATGATTGTGGATGACGCCCCTTCCGCACTGTGAGCACAGACGCAACACAATCTACATCGTGAACTACCCGTGGTTCGGTGTCACTTTCTGCTGGGCGTTTCAATCTTCGTGTTAGGTCAGCCTCATCAAGAGTGAATTTGTCAATATGGTCCGGCACTGGCACTATTCGAAACCCCAAGTCTCGAAGGTGTGAACGAAGCATCGCTGACTCTTCACGTACATCGCTGGGCGAGTAGCGTCGAGCAAGAAGGTGCCTTGTAATCGGATAAGCGCGAAGTGTTTCAATTCCTTTCTGGGTTGCCAAATGGCGCTCATACACATGAAGAATTCTCCTGATTTCCTCCACCGTCGTATCGAAGACTGCCAAAGAAACGTTGGTAACTTTTAGTAAATCTAGGGATTCTCTTGCGGCCACTTTTGCTGCGTCGCCTGTAAGTCCCAATGCATTAAGTAGAAACGCCGTATCAAAATATGCGGTCAGATCTTTGAATCTGCTTTGCGCTGTTGATATGTCCTTGAGTAGTAAGGCATTTTGAAGGACATATCCTTCAAGCACGCGTCGAACAATCCGCCGCAATTCTTGATTTGCAAGGCACTCAGCCAGTACGAACCTAGCTACGATCCTCAATTCTTTCGTCCCTAGTGAACGAAATTGGTCTTGGAAGACTGGGCCGCCGCCCTCATCTGTGGAGGGATCAAGTAGTAATTCTACGTGAAATTGTGAGATGAATTCGAAGAGAAGAGCGAGTGCATCGTCCTCGTTTTGCAACTTTAAGTTGTGTTGTTGCGCATGATGCATGAGAGCTTTTGCGATGACTGCATGCTCGGTTTGAATTTCACTCAACCGTTTGCTAATATCAGGCGTCGTTGTTCGTGATACTTTATCACGAAAGTAACGACCACCTTCTCGTCGGACAAGCTTGCGTTTGCTAGCCCGTGTCAAAAGCATTTGCATCGACGTAGTCGGAATTTTCAGACCGTAACGTTCAGTCAGTAGGTTTCTCATGTCTTGCGCTGAAAAGTCATCATACGGAAAGCATATTATGCAATCGGCGACGAATGGAAGAAGCATATCGAGGTGATCTATCCCCGAGTCATAGTTTGCCTTCAGCAATGCAAGAGTGGCCAAGCCTTTGGCAAGTTTGTGTGATGACAGCACAGACACTGAAGCGTTTTTCATGTTTCCTGCAACTCCTCTCAAGAAGTCCTTAGAAATTTCGTGTTTCCCTCCACCCCTTCGTCAACTCCCCCGTGAAGGCGCGGTGAAGCAGCACCGAAAACAACTTTTCCAGATTGTCTTTCGCTTCCGTCCTCGTGTACGCTTGCTCTTCAAGCATCTCCACTTGTTCCCCAAACTCCTTTTGTTTGTCAATCGACGGGACAAGAATTTCAATCGGGTAGATGCGGCTGCCCGAAATCAGTGGCTGGCCCGCACGACCGGCGTACTGGTTCAGGTTGGCCATTCTCAGCGCTTCAGTCAAGTATCTGTCGAGTAGCTCTTCGCTTTTCTCGGCAACATAGAGTGCATTATCTGTAACCCAGCATTTGGGCTTTGAGTAATACACCGCGCCGCAATAAACACCAACTCGACCGATAACGACGACAGGATTTTCGAACATAAACTCTGTATGATAGCCGTTGATACCATTCCCGCCGTATACGGGGTAGCCTTCTGTTGGATGAAGACTTTTGACTGCGACGCCTTCTCCACTTTTGACTCTGATGAGATCACCCAGTTTCTTCTTAGTCAACCCCTTCTCATTCCTCACCGGGTCCCCAAACATCTTGTAGAACAGCGCCGGGAGAATCCGCTCGGCGAGTTGGTCTGCTTCGCGGCGGAGTTTGCGCAGCGCATCCGCCTGGTCGAGTATCTCCACTATCCGCCGCTGCTCGGGGGGCGAGGGGAGGGGAATTTTCAACGATGAATACTCAGTCCCGTTTATATTCGGCTGCCCAGCAACTCGCTTCTTACTCAGAACCCAATTACTATACGTTGACGACTGAGTGAAGTAGAAGACGTAGCGAGAGTCTGCAAGTGCCGGATTCACTCGGAACCTGATCATGTACCCCGCAAAGATACTTCTCCCGTCCTTTGATGAATAGCGATACGACTTTCCTACGGTGTTGCCGCTTCTGGCAAACAACAAATCTCCTTCTTCCAATATGAATTCGCTCTCATCATCTATATCCGCCTCTACTGCATCGTCAGGCCGAAGGTTCCCACTTTCGTCAATGTCAGTGATACGTATGTATCTCGGCCGCAAACCCGACCAATCAATCGCTTTCGCGTTTGCTCCATATTGGGGGCCTAGAATTGATATTTTTCCAAGCGGAAGAGTCTGCCAGTCGCTCATTACTCCACATCCTTTAGTAACTTCCGCAAGGCTTCCGTTATTCGCTGTTCAACTCCTATTGTTTCACAAATCAGTTGAGTTGGATCATCAGTCGGCGCCTTCTCCGCCACCTGAGGCTTGTACCGTCCCGCCGCAAGGTTGTAATCCTCGGCGGCAATCCGCTCAACCGTTGCCCACCAGCATTTGGGTTCTTCGGTTCCGGCCTCGAGCAGTGTGCCTGCTTCAACTCCGGGTGGCGCGGTGAAGTCGGAGGATTTGTATGTCTTCCATTGCCTGAGCAGGTCGGGAATGTCGTTCAACTCCGGTGTTTCCACGCGTCCGCCTCCGCTGATCTTGTCGGGGTCGAAGCCGTCGTTTTTGATTTCGTAGAACCAGATTTTGCGTTGGTCGTTCGACCTCCCCCCATCCCCCTCCTTCGTAAGGAGGGGGAGTGAGGGGGTGGTCGGCCTCCTAAACACCAGCACCCCCGTCTTCACCCCCGCATACGGCTTGAAGACTCCCGCCGGAAGAGAGACGATGGCGAGGAGGTTGTATTCTTCAATGAGCTTCCGGCGCAATTCAACGTGCGCGCTTGTCGAGCCGAAGAGGAGTCCTTCGGGTACCACAACGGCACAGCGGCCGCCGGGGGCAAGGGCTTCCATCATCACGCCCAAGAACAGCAGCTCGCTTTTCTTCGAGTTGGTGGGAAGGTCCTTGCGGATGGATTCCTTCGGCAGCACACCGGCAAACGGCGGGTTGGAGAGAATCACTTTGTACCTGCGCCGCAGGTCTTCGTCGGAAAGTCCGCCAAGGTCGGAGAGTGCATTCGCCCGCTTGATGTTTGCCCTCGGCACGCCGTGCAACACCATGTTCATCGTCGCAATGCGCATCATCTGGCGGCTGACATCGTTGCCGTAGAGTGAGGCCTCGAGCAATTCCCAGTTGGGGACTTTGTCGCCGTTACCCTTGCGGTAAGTCTGGAGCTTGGGTATCTGTTGCTTAAGCTTTTCGATGAAACCGGGGGGCAATTCAATGTCATCTCCGTTTCCTGCCCGTCCGTTAGGCGGGCAGTTCTTCTTCAATCCCATCTTCTCGCGATACTTGTCCACCATCCACTCTTCGCCGTAAATAGGGACTTCAACCGGCTTCTCGGAGTACTTGGCAAGAACGTAATCGAGCGTGTCAATCAGGAAGCCCGCTGTGCCGCATGCCGGATCATAGACTGTATCGCCGAAATCGGGCTCCACTAATTCCACCATCATAGCCCGTATCTGGCGCGGTGTGCGGAACTGTCCGTTGAGTGCCGACTGCCCGAGATGCGTCAGCAGGTACTCGAAGATGTCTCCCTTCTCATCAGGCCCCAACTTGCGGAAGTTGATGCCGTCAATTTCATCAATCACCTGCTTCAGCACGTTCGGGTCAACGATTTCAAGAACGGCGTCACGGAAGTACTCGGCAATGTGCGGCTCGTCTTTGAGAAGGCTGTTCGCCATATAGTTGAACACCTCATCGCGGACGAACTTCACGAGCTTCTCGCCGCTGTTGAAGCGCCACTTGCTCCAGCGGTATCGCTCGGCCTGGTCCGGAAAGAGACGCCTGCCGTTGCCGCCGGCTAACCTGCCCTGCAGTTCACGGGAGTTCTCTTCCTCATCCAACAGTTTCAAGTAGATGAGATAGGATATCTGTTCGATGTACGTGACCGGGTTGGTAACTCCTCCGGCCCACAGGACATCGGTAATGCGATCAAGTTTACGACGGATTTCGGTGTTCATGTGTTGTGTTGGTTCATGGTTCTGCGACCTCCCCCAACCCCCTCCTTATGTAAGGAGGGGGCAAGGGGGTGGTCGGCATCTTGCAAAGCAGAATGCCTCTCAATGGCACGATGTATCTTGTCTACGACTGCATCTACATTCCCTTCAACTTCCTCGTTGCGAAATCTTAAAAACCAAATATGAAACTGCTCAATGTACTTCTGCCGGTCACGGTCAGACTCTTGAGCCTCCGGGCCGTCGTGGCTCTCACCGTCAACTTCGATTGCGAGCTTCAGTTCAGGACAATAGAAGTCCAGAACAAAGGCACCAACGCTGAATTGACGCCGGAACTTGAACCCTCCGAGTTGCCGTCCTTTCAATTGTTGCCAGAGAATCCGTTCGGTGGCGGTCATGTTGTTGCGCAGGAATCGCCGTTTGGTCTTCTCGGAGGATCTGTTGTAGAACAGGGTCACGCCGCGCTCTTCGTAAACACAGTTTCATTCAAATCATTCACAACGTCTCTCAAGCCTTGCTCGCCAAACAACTCGATGCCCAGACCTGCGGCGTTGAGTATCGAAAGGGGCGGCTTGAACAGATCCTCCATATCCACTTTGCCTTTGGCAATGCCACGGTTCTTGAGAAGGGAAAGATATTGCGCCTGTTCGGGGGTGAGCGACTTCGTTACCAGCCACGCCTGGAAGTTCTCGACAATCTCTTCCTCGCGGCTTTTCACTTTTGACCCGCTAAGAACTTCCTTGATGAAATCAATGAGCGTCCCCGCAGGCTTGCGGTATGCCCGCCTCAGGTTATCCTCGTTGAAGTACATCCTTGGCTGGTTCAGCCGTTGAGAAAGTTCGTTTTCCTCCTCTTGTGTCAAGGCATAGCGTTCACGTTCATCCTCGTTTGCCGCTTCGGCCTGTCTGCGAATCTTCTGGAGAATCGGATCATCGGGCGCCGTTTTCTTGATGGTGTCTTCCCACGTGGACTGATACTCGCGACGATCAATACGTTCTCCATTGATGCCCACTTCGACATACTCAACGCTGTAGAGCCATTCGTCCTGAAGGCCAAGCTCAACCAGCTCACGCGCTGTCTTGGGTCGTGATGGAGTCCCTCCGCCGGAATAGCCCCCGGTACCTGTGAATACATCCGTGTCGCTGTCATTGAAATACTGATGATTCCCGAAGAAGTCATAGATAACAAACTTCCGCTTGTCAATCTTCGGGCATGTTCTTGTGCCGCGTCCCCGCATTTGCTGGTAGAGAATCGGTGACCGGACACGGCGGCACATCACCAGATGAAGAATCTCGCGGCAATCGAAGCCGGTGTCCAACATTCCAACGCTGACGGCTACCATCGGGTACGTTTCGTTCTTGAACTTGCGAATCAGATCGTCGGCGTTCGGTATGTCGCTGGTAATGACTTCGGCATAGCGGCCCTTGAGATCGGGATGAAGACTGTTCAGGATCGCCGTAAGTCGTGCGGCATGATTCTTTGTAATTGCAAAGACCACAGATTTCCCCGGACCGACCTGCTGTCCGGGGGCAAGCTCTTGGTAGTTCTGCCACGCGAGTCTGTCGAACTCTTCCATCATGAGACGGTTGGACTTTTCGTTCGTCCACTTCTTCTCAAATTCGGCGGGGTCGTAATGTTCTTCGTCGACATCCGCACCCTTTGCAAGGATAACGGTAATCCCTTCAGCGAATTTGTATGGCGCCAGATAGCCGTCTTTGAAGGCGTCTTGAATTCTGAAAGAGAAGTCAGGCTCTTCGTTCTTACAGTTGTAGAACTGGAACGTATTCCGCTCAATGTACATTGCCGGAGTTGCGGTAAGTCCGATATGCAGAGCATCGAAATGGGTCAGGGCCGTTTGCCATGCGCCATAGATTGAGCGGTGGCACTCGTCCGCAACAACGACATCAAAGTACCCGCTCGAAAAATCCTGGTAGCGTGAGGTCATCGTCTGCAAGAGGCAAACGGTGATTTGTTGCTCCTGCCGCTCGCCACCCGATTTCAGCCAGTAGCTGCCGTGAGTGGTCAGCAAGTCCTGCAGCGCTTCAAGAGCCTGTTTCGCAAGCTGCTCCCGGTCAACAAGGAAGAGAATTCTCTCAGCGCGTCCGGCTTCGATCAGCCGTTTCAGGTACAGCGCGACAAGATCGGTCTTTCCGGTTCCGGTCGGAAGCTCAATAAGGAACCGTCGCTTACCAAGCTCCACAGCATGGTCAAGCGCTTGCATCGCCTCCTTCTGGTAGCTCCGAACCTCCCGTTGCTCACCCTGTCTGATGTAGAAATCCGGAATGGGAATCGTTGCGAGCGGCTTTCTCTCTTCACGAAGGTGGAGAATCTTTTCAAGATCCCTCTGCGAGAAAAACGAATTGACGATACGGGCATCATCATTCGTGTAGTCCCAGAAGTAGATCAGTTCGCCATTCGTCAGGAAAATGAACGGGGCATTCAGACTCTTGGCATAAGGCAGGGCCTGCTGCTTTGCAATGTAGGGGTGAAGGGCTTCTTTCTTCGCTTCGATAACGGCAAGCGGGCGACCGTTTTGCCCGCAAAGGACATAGTCTGCAAAACCGGTTGGGTGTGCAGAGGAAAAATCCGCTGGCCTGGCAGCCGGTGTAGGGTTATAGCCCGGCGTCGGCTCCGCCACGTTCTGCGAGCCAAAAATCGGGACCTGAGTCCGAACTTGTTGCTTGTCGTTCAGGTCCCAACCAACAGCTTTGAGTTGTTCGTCTATCTTGATGCGAGCGTCTTGTTCAGATGGAGACATTCCCCTGATTGCTCCCGTATGTTAGTGATGTTCACGTTCCGCAAGTTCTCGATACGTTGGCTGAGACGAGGGCTATCGAGTCACTCACGGTCAACGACATTCCGGTCTCTGCATTGTGCTTCTGGCACAACGGAATAATATACCAACTATTATCGGTTGAACCATCCTTTTGCACGTGTGCACCAACTTCGGGTTTCCTTGTGCACGTTTGCTCGGGACAGTAGGCTGGAAGTGATTGGCCGCCGTAATTCTTCCAGTGCGCCAACCAACTTCCGCATTTGCAGGTATTTTGGCTTGTGCCGTTGATGTTCTTTACTTTCATGGGATTGGCTCCCCTTGTTGTTGTACATAGTTAGCTTGCCAATCCAAGATAATGCACGAGCTGAACCCGCAGATTGCGACAATGTTGTGGCAATGTTCGCAGGACTCACTTGGTGATTCTAATCTTGTGCGACGGCATCTGTAATCCATAGAAGAGAGCGTGCCGTTTTCCTTCGGTCGTGACCATCAAGAGTTTCTGTAGTGCCGGGTTCTTTAGAGCATTTTTGATCTTCGTGTTCAACTTCACAATGTTGGCCCGGAAAGTCCCGACGCTGAGATCATTTCTTGCCGATAGCATGCGTTCAAGCTTGTCACGGAACAACTCAGATTCCGGAAAGCTCTCGCGGTGGAAGGTCACGACCTTCTCCAAGAAATGGCGGGGAACTGCAATTCCTGAAAAGCGCTCGAACTCTTGAGCATTGCGGTCCCGCTCGGCAAAATAGCGGTAGTAAGAGAACTCTATGGGGGAGAAACGAATCTCTATACCGCCGACAAGCACCCTTCCTTTTGACACTTCTATTTTCAATTCCGGAACAAGATCGAGCTTTTCCTTCTTAAGAAACTCGTTCTCCTGCTCAAGCCTGATGATCCGTGGTAACCCCGTTCCAAGTCGGATCGGTGTTACGGGAGCCTTGCCGAATCGTGGTTCATTACTGCGGATAAGCTCCAAAGGAAAGTCCCCCGACTCCGCCATCAATATCCAGCATACTTGCATCGCAGGTGTGCCGGAAGCTATTGCGGCGGTGAACTTCTTGCTTTCAGCCGGCCCCAAGGAATTACAGAAAGCAAGAAGCTTCGGATAAATCTCGTTGTGGTCGGTCACATCATCACAGTCAAAACGGTGGAGCTTGACTGTGTCACAATGGCCTCGGTTGACGATCTCATCTCTGACATATTTCGCGATATGTTCAAATGAAAGGTTCTTTGCCTCGCTAGTGTTCCAAATGAGGTGTACTTCTTCAAATTGTCTCTTCTTGAAAATGGTAAGGATCGCGCCATCGGAATCCCCTTTTAGTTTCCCGGCATCATTGGTCCCGACAAATGACAACAACACTCGCTTGAGTTTGACTCTCTTCATCGTCATGACAGTACATACTCCATCAGGGCAGGTGTATGCGGTTTTCTTGAATGAACAGTGAGCATCCTACATGTATCAGGTCTTTTGTGCCAAATCAACGACCGCATAATGCACGGTCACAATGAACATATGTACGCTCTCAACGTACGGCACCTCGCCCTGTCTTCGAGATGGGTAACACTTGTAGATATTGTTGTCCGCATACCTGGTAATGCGGACGGTAGGGGAGACAAAAATCCCTGCTAAACGATAGGAAAAGCAGGTGAGATTTTCAAGTTATTTCCCCGGGTCGCAGTGGACTCACCTCCATAGCAACGGAGATTGCAGCTATTACAGATTGTCGAGAAGTCCCCGGTAGCCTTTGCCGATGGGAATGGATATTCCGTTCACTTCCACTTTTTCAGCCGTATAGGAATCAATCTTACCGATCGAAACAATGAAAGAACGGTGAATGCGTTTGAAGAGACCCGCTGGCAACAGGCGTTCGATTTCATGCGTACTCATCTTGGTAACGTATTCGTTTTTTGCAGTAACAATCTTGACGTATTCCCGCTGACTTTCGATGTAGACGATTTCCGGGAAGAGGATTTTCACCTTCTTGTTTTTCACATTCACGAACAGATGTTCTTTTGTTTCGAGGGCAGCTTCAGGTCGCAGCCTTTCCCGCAACGCTGTTCTCGCTTTGTTGGCAGCAACAAGGAACCGTTCAAAATCGAACGGCTTCAGCAAGTAATCCGTGACGTTCAGATTGAACCCCTCCACGGCATATTGGTGATACGCAGTCGTGACAATGACGAGCGGCGGGTGTTTGAGGGCTCTCAGGAAGGCGAACCCCTTCAGCTTTGGCAGATGAATATCCAGGAACATCACATCGACGGGATTCTCCTGCAGGTACTCGTTTGCGTAGATCGCATCCTTGAACGTTCCCTGCAGTTCGAGGAACGGCACCTGCGAGATGTACTCCGCCAGGATTTTGACCGCCAACGGCTCGTCTTCTACGATGATGCATTTCAACTTAGACATGGGTCGCAAGGTTGATGGTGAGTGTTGCGGTAAAGGACGATTCGTTCTGATGCACAGAAAGATCGAATTCGCTGTACAACAATTCCAGTTGGCGTCTGAGGTTTGAGAGGCCGATCCGTTCGTTCACCTCCGGTTTCTGCGAAGAACCCTCAAGAGAGTTTTTCACCACGAACGTGAGCCGCCGCTGATTCACAGAGAGATGTATATCAACAAACGGATGATTCCGGGTTTCCGAGACACCGTGCTTGAACGCATTCTCCACGAGAGGAATCAGCAACAACGGCGGCAGGGCCTGCTTCACATCCTCCACGTCATGACTGAAACTGACATGCAATGAATCATCGTAGCGCAATTGTTCAAGGGCGATGTAGTCATTGATGATCTTCACTTCATGCTCTACCGGCACAAACTCCCCCTTGGTTTCATAGAGCATGTAGCGCAATATCTTGGACAGACGTACGATGGATTCGGCAGTCAGGTCGGACTTGTCTTTCGCCAACGAGTAGATATTGTTCAGCGTGTTGAAGAGAAAGTGGGGGTTGGTTTGTGACTTGAGGTAGTTCAGTTCGGCCTGTTGTTTTTCGATGCGGAGTTGCTGCGCGGCATGTTTCAGCTTGTTGTGCTCAAAGAAATGCCGCGCAGTACCGAAAATGATCAGCGACAGGAAAGCAAAGGGGAAGCCGTAGCTGACTCCCTCCATTATTGAATCGAATGTCCTCAACTCGACGTAGAGGTGCAGTCGTATTCCGATAGATCTCCAGGCATACACACCGAATGAGTACAGCATCAACTGGAGCCACACTGCAATCAGGAACAGGGGGATTTTGAACACAAGGCGATTCCTCCGGCGGATGAATGCGAGGGTGTACTCGTAGAAGAGGTAATTGATGACGAGAATAAAGCATCCCCGCCAGAAATTATTCAGCACCCTGGCCGGAAAGTGTCCCCCGAAGGTTCCCACGTCAACCACTACGCCCAATGCAACATACGCAAGGGCAACCCAAAGATAGAACCGTACCCGTTCTTTGTCGATTGGCATTATCATTTCATGCGGTGCAGGTGTTGTCACAAGATCGCTAAAATCCCGTTCTTTTGTCAGAGTGCAGTCTACGGAATGCCCTTCTTTATCTACAGAATACCCGGAGAGGTCAATCAAAAAACCGGCGGAATGCCGTATCCTGTACCGGGCACGATTCCCAGCTGCCTTTCAGGATGTGTCGCGCGGACTGTTCACAAAATGCCGCGACACATCACAACAAACAAAAAATTCGAAAGGACTACAACATGCTGAACATGGCGCGACTCTGCTTCCTTGTTGCCGGAATATTTCTCACGGGGCGGTCATTGGCGGCGGTAGGGACTGAATCCAGCCTCGTCACCGCCGGCTGGCTTGAAACAAACCGCAAGAATACCGTCTTGGTATTGCTCGATGCTTCGCCTTCCCACATCTACAAGCATAAACATATTCCCGGGGCGATACACTTCGACATCTTCACGTATGGCGTTCATGAACTGCCCGTCGCCGAGATCGAAAGGCGCTTTCAGTCATGGGGTATCAGTCGGGACAGGAAAATTGTCGTGTACGATCAGGGTGGTACGTTCCTGGCCACACGACTTTTCTTCTTCCTCGAGCAATACGGATTTCCAGCGGAAGATATTTTCGTCCTGAACGGCGGACTCTCCAAGTGGCAAGAGGCAGGGCTGCCGGTGACGAGCGAACCGGCACAGCTTCCGAACAACGGTTCCTTCACGATTACGAAGATCAATGAAGAAGTACGATGCGACCTGCCGGAATTCCTCGGCGCCGCGGGAGACACCCGCGGCAATGTTCTGCTGGATGCGCTCGATCCCGGCTGGCATTTCGGCGGCACGCAATTCTTCAGCAAACCCGGCCACATCCCCCATTCCATCATGCTGCCCGCCGCCGATTTCTTCAATACCGACAAGACGTTCAAGTCCGCCAGCGAAATAGAGAAGATGCTCACGTACTTCGGCATCAGTCCCAAGCAGCATATCTACTCGCATTGCGGAGGCGGCATCGCCGCGAGTGTCCCCTATTTTGCACTGAAGTTCCTGCTTGACTATCCGCACGTGAAGCTGTATCCGGGCTCGCAGCTCGAATGGATTGCCGACGAACGCGATCTCCCCTTTTGGACCTATGCCGCACCATACCTGATGCGGGAAGCAAGCTGGTTGCAGAGTTGGGGTGGCAAGATGTTCAGGATGTACGGGATTTCAAAGGTCAGTATCGTGGATGTGCGACCGGTGGAGGCGTTCCAAAAGTCGCATGTGCCGTTCGCAATCAACGTCCCTGCTGACGTGTTCAGAACCAATATCAACACTCCGCGCACGCTTGGAGAAACCCTTGGCCGGGCAGGCGTTAACGCATCATTTGAAGCGCTGGTATTTTCGGGGGCGGGATTGACTAAAGACGCGGCTCTCGCATTCGTCTTGCTGGAAAAGTTGGGCCACAAGAAAATTTCTGTCTTCACCGACTCAATGGAGAAATGGGCGGCACGCGGATTTCCCGTGGAGAAGGATACGGCAACCGGAAGCGAGAAAAAGGCACAAGACGCCTCTGCTGCATCCGGGGCCTACACAGTACATCTTCAGAACGGCATTCTCATCACGGACGTGAAGAGTACTTCGGGTGTCTATCCCAAAGTGCTGATCGCTTCGGGCAAGGATGTGCCCGCCAAGGCGCCGGACGGCAAACTTGTTCACGTTCCCTACACGGATCTGCTGAACCCGGATGGCACACCCAAAGCAGCAAAGGACATCTGGGATATTCTGAGCAAGGCCGGTGTGCCGAGGTATGCCGAACTAGTCTGTTTTTCCAAAGATCCAGGCGAAGCAGCAGTCAACTACTTCGTGTTGAAACTCATGGGCTACCCTGATGTGAAAGTCTTGGTGAAGTAACCGCGGCACAACGCTGACGTACAATATCGGACACGCCATAGAATCAGATGCGAACACCAAAGCCGGTACTTGATTCCAGTCGATAGAACCATGAGGTGAGTTATGTTCAAGAGCATCCTTCTCATATTCCTTCTGCTTTCGACTACTCCACTATGCCATGCAGGCACCGGTGAGAACACGTCGCTCACGATAACACACTACACATGGGACATCACGCTTGATTATGACACACCTCTGCTGAGCGCTTCTTGCCAAATGAGTGTCAAGAACCTCTCAGAAACAGAAGTGGTTGAAATACCGATCCTTCTGTATAGACTGCTGCGTGTAACCTCAGTCACTGGAGACCATTCCGTGTCGTTGTCCTTCACGCAGCACATACAACCGTTTGAGGATTGGAATACAATGCATGTCAACGTTGTCCGTGTGAGACTGAAGCAAAGTCTGTTACCTCAGGAGACGACGAGCATCACTCTCATATATGAAGGCATCCTCCACGGATATGAGGAAACCGGCATGCTCTACGTCAGGGATAACATCAGTCCACAGTTTACCATTCTTCGTCCCGACTGCAAAGCATATCCGGAACTTGGCTATCCTTCTGCCGCGACCAATCGGAGATTTCCAAGACAGAGTTTCGACTACAGGATTCGCGTTACCATCCCCGACTCATTAGTAGCAGTGAACGGTGGGGCATTCGTTTCGCGGGAAGACCGGAACGGACAATCGACATTTATGTTTACCAATCTCAAGAAAGCCTGGCGAATGGATGTGGCCATTGCGAAGTACAGAGAGCTTAGCGATGGGAAGATGAAGGTCTGTTACTTGGAAAAAGATTCAGTCGGTGCCACAATGGTACTGCGGTACATGAAACGGACAATCGCCTTGTTCTCATCGTGGTGGGGGCCGCTCCGTGATTTTCAGAGTTTTTCAATCATAGAAATTCCTAATGGCTACGGCTCCCAGGCCGATGTGAGTTCAATACTGCAAACTGCAGCTGCTTTCAATGATTCAACGGAACTGCGACAGATGTATCACGAGCTATCTCATCTCTGGAATGTCAAGCTCAACGAAATCTCTCCTCGCTGGGAAGAAGGGTTGGCTTCCTTTGTTGAATACCTCACAATAGAGAAGCTCGAACATCGCGCTTATCTTGACTATGTCACCGCGTGGTATTTAGATCATTTCAAGAAGAAACTCTCCACCGACAAAGAACTCAGAATGACGCCGATGTGTGATTTCGGAGCTAAGGCCATGACCGACCATGCGTATTCCTTAGGCATGATTGCGTTTCGAGTGTTGTACGAAATTGTCGGCGAATCAAAATTCCACAGGATTGTCAGAGAATTATACCAGCGCTACTCCGGTTCGGCCAGTACGACGAAAGCGTTTGCGAACTTGGCAAGCGAGGTGAGTAACGTGGATCTGTCAGGGTTTTTCAATGACTGGTTTTTCACGACCAATTATGTCTCTACCCTTGAGAAGGCAAACGATTTTTCAGGCATCGTACGCCATTATAAATGACTCTCGGTCAATGCGCGGTGGGGACGATTGCGGAAGCAATAAATCCAAGCGTGGACTATCTTCCATCCGAGCATACGCCGCTTTGAACGCGGCAAGAAGCCGCAACTTGCAGGTGGGATATGAAATATCCATCCTCCTTGTCGTCATAATGGCCATTCACTTCCTGTCCTTTAGTCGTATCACAAGTTTCAGTCCCGACCAGGTTGCATCTATAGAGCAGACTTTTACATCTACCAACCCATTCTTGAGTGCTATTTCCCGGACAATGTTCTCGTTTACATCGGTTTCAACTTTTGCTGCTTTCTTTGGCCATGAGATCCAAATCATGCCATTCTCCACAATCTCTTTTCTCAGTTGCCTCATGTCCTTGTCAAGCTGAGAAGCACTCGTTGTGAAGTAATGTATGAAGTCTTTCTTGGACTTCCCGTCAGTGAGTTCTTGTGTGCCCGCCGGCCAATCGCTGAAGAGTCTAAAATAGTAATCAGGTTGATTCACCAACTTTATCCTGTACTCTTGCTTGATGCCGAGCTTCTTTGCCAACGGAGTTCCTGAGTATCCTGATGCAATCATAGAATGAAATCCTGTCATTGTGAAACGTCAACCAGACTTCGTTGAGGCACTGGCCTAGTAGTCAGTGCCCGGGCTGAATTGTTCCAAGGTTCAATGTTGGGGTCGCACTATTTTGTCTTCCTCGCATCAGCCGTTCGTCCACTTTGATTCAGGATTGCCTTCGTTACGTTACCAGAATCGTTTCTGACAAATTCAATCCGCGCATCATTAACTTTGAGAAAGAATGTTGTTTCTGTGTCGGCAAACATTTCAATTTTGTCCTGCCCTGTTCCTTGCAAGAAAAGTCTGTTTTCCTCTTTGGTGACCGCAAAAGTGAACACGGATGGAATTTCATATTCACCCACATAGGTTTCTAATATCTTTCCATCCACTGTTATTCCGGTTTCGGGCGGCAGAGGTTTATTGGTTTTCTTCCACACCTCATTGCGGTCCAGTTTCTTAGTGAGCAATCGTTCAATTGTTCCTTTTGTATTTCTTAGAAATTCTATCGTTTGCATGGCATTGTCACCAAAGAAAAACAGATCTTTTTGATATGCTTTCAAGTTAGACTTCGGGCCTCTGCCTAATTGAGAATACAACTGATCATCAGACACGGTAATGATTCGTTGCTGAGCTTTGTCGTTTTCATAAAGACCTGTGTATTCTTGTAACTTTGAATTCTCCAATGCTATTTCCTTGTACTCGGAAGAATTTCCAGCGGCAAGGGCTGCCAGCCTGAAGGTAATATCCTTGGGATAATTGCAGTCACAATTGGAAAAGACGGTTACAAAAACATCTTCTTCAGGCAAATAGAGTTCCATCGTTCCAAAACCAGCGATGAGACCGCCATGCCAAAGGGAAGGGCTATCATAGACGTAACCTAAACGCCAGCCATAGCCATACTCCGTTTCTTTTCCATCTGCCAGTCTATAGCTTGTAAAGGCTTTGTCAAGGTTTTCTTTTTTTAGCAATCTATTTGTATGCACGGCTTGGTGCCACTTAAACAAATCCTCTACAGTGGATTGTATCGCACCTGCCGAGTAAACGTGGGTAATGTTCCGAGGTTTGGAGTTTTCAAAACCATTATCACCGTAAGTATAGGCATCAACTCTGTTCTTAATGATTCGTGTGTCATTCGCGTATGATGAATTCGTCATACCAAGCGGCTTGAAGAAGTTTTCTTCAAGGTATTCAGCATAGGGTTTGCCCGTAATTGTTTCGATGATATAGCCAAGTAAGAAATAGCCTGAATTACTGTATTCCCATTTTGTACCCGGGGCAAAACGCATAGGCAAGTTCTTGAAGAAGTCAATTACTTCGTTCGGTGTGCAGTCCAATGCCAGCTTTTTGTCGGGGTCTTTCATACCTGAAAAATTATGAATACCCGATGTATGTGTCAGCAAATGCTCTATGGTGATTCTCTTTCCCTGTGTGGGATAATCGGGGATAAACTTGGTGATCTCGTCCTGCAAATTCAACTTGCCCTGTTCCATCAGCTGCAATATCGCCACCGCAGTGAATTGTTTACCAATTGAGGCAATCCAGAAAACATTATCCACCTGCATGGGTGCGTGTAGCTCCAGGTTGGCCATGCCGAAGGCTTTCTTGTATACGATCTGACCGTCTCGGGCAACCAGTACAGTCGCGCCCGGCTCGTGAGGCTTGAATTGTTCCGACAATATCTTGTCGAATGTATTGCTCAGCTGCCGGAGATCCTTCTGTTGCGCACTCGCCAGAGAGAAGGTGAGGACAAAGGCAAGAACAATTGCGACGGCGCGCATGATCAGTGGATTTTGCATGTGGTGTCCATACTTGATTTTCGTTCCGAGAAAAGAAGCTGAATTATAGTACCGGTTGATTCTCGATATTCTTCCCATCACACAGTTGCAGGCCCGGGCTCAAAGCTCAAAACGTCAACGCATCCGGCATGAAGACGAAGACGAGTATCGCAAACGACAACAAGAAGATGGCGATGTTTACCGGGCGGTATTTGAAGGTGATGAGGAGTTCCCTTCGTTCCCTCACAAGCGTGAAGTGAGAGAATGCCAACAGGTTGATCACGATGGCGGCGCAAGGGAGCCCGAGAACAACGAGAGGAATCAAAAACGTAAGAATCGGATTCCCGTCAATAGCGCGAAAGATGCTTCCGATGCCATTAAGAAACGGCGAGGATATTGCCAGTTCCCGCTTCAGTATGGATGTGAGTACGACGATGATCGGCAGAACGAGGAGCCATAATCCCGCCTTGGACGATCGTTTGTAACGAAGCAGCGGGATTTTCAATTCCTGTTGGTGTTGTATATTCTCGGGGTGAGGCACATCCACGTTGCCGAGCATTGAATCAACGTCTTCGTTCTTCATATCATGATCCTTCAATGGTTTCTTTCAACTTGTCAATCCCGCGAGAGAGAAGTGACTTGACGGTTCCTTCTCTTTTGCCGAGGATGACTGCAATTTCCTTGATCGACTTATGTTCATGAAATCGTAACGATATGACTTCCTGGTATTTCGTATCGAGTTGCTTGACAAGGGCGTTGACTCTGGAAAACTCCTTGTGCTTTTCCATCTCCTCCTCAAGCAGGATTCTTTCGTTCTCCGCATTTGAATAATCCGTTATATCAATCCCGTACTCCTCGTGTATCCTGCCAATGGCACCCGGCTTATACGAGCGGCTGTTAAAGTACTTGTTGATTTCATTTGTTGCGATCCTGTAGAGCCAGTGCAGGACAGAGATATTGCGCCACGTGAACTTCCCGATGCCGACGTACGCCTTGAGAAACGTCTCCGCTGCAATATCTTTGGCTGCGTCATAGTTCGTGGTTCTTCTGAACGCATACCCGAATATGTTTTTGTAGAATGCCTCATATATCTCACCAAATTTGTGAGGATCATTCTCGATCTCCTTAAGCAGTTTCTCTTCATTCAAGACAGGATGTTCTTCCATATGGTAGTATAATCACGAAAGGGGAAAAAGGTTGCACCCTTTGGGAACGGGTGAGAACTGAATGAGAAAGTCAGGGCTGCAAGTGGAGAAATTGTAACCCATCACTTACGAAGGCATTTCAGGGGCTCTTATGCGCCACTAATAGGCTCCGGTCGGAAGGCATAGGGTCTGATCGTACACCGGCCATCCGTCATCATCTCCTTGAACAAGACGGCTGCATCGTGGTTTCGAAAGATCGCAAAAGGCTTCTTCTCATCCTTCACAAAGACAGCCCAGTATTGCATTACCTTTGGTTCGCGGGGTGAGACCCCACCGTAGGGCATGAAGTACATTCTGGTTTTCCCTGTTTGGTTTAGGTGAGTTCCGGACTGGTTAACCGAGTGTACGACATTGTTGTCGCTTACCGTAGGGACACACAGCCGTGCGTCCTTACGAATGGCGGGTGATTGTCGGATCATTGTTCGCGGTGAAGACTGGTCGGCCTAATACTTCCATCCTCGGCCTGACGCCGAGTCCGGGTTGTGTTGAGGCGGCCAGACGTCCGTTATTTCGTTGCGGCGCACCTTCAGCAATACTCACGGTCACGTAACTGTTGAAATCTGTTGACGAAAAGAGAAACTCAGGTGGTGTGCTGTGTGCCAGTGCTGCGATCGCGGCCGTCACAATGTCGCCGCCCCACGTGTCTTCGATGGTCATGGCAATACCCAGTGATATGCACAGGTCACGAATCTGCCTCGCTTTGGTGAGCCCGCCCACTTTCGAGATCTTCAGGTTTACCACATCTGCTGCCTGGTCGTTGACGAGGCGCACTACCATTCGCAGGTCGTCAATGACTTCATCCAGCACAAACGGTCGATTCGTATGACGACGAACCGCCAGACATTCCTCATAGCTCATGCAGGGTTGCTCGATATACACATCCACATCACGCACGGCATCTGCAACCCGGATCGCTTCGTGCTGCCTCCATCCGGTATTCGCATCGGCGATCAACACGTTGCCCGTTTCGAGTTGCTGCGCGCACGCGCGGATGCGTTCGATGTCCGTCACCGGGTCTCCGCCAACCTTGAGTTGAAACTTGGAATAACCCTCGGAACGGTACTTGGCGATACTCGCAGCCATCGCCGTCGGTGTATCCTGCGAAATCGCACGATACAGCGCAAAGTCTTTTCCGTACGTTCCCCCTAAAAGCGTAGCAACCGATTGTCCACTCGCCTTGCCCAGAATATCCCAGCAAGCCATATCGAGAGCTGACTTGACGTAAGGGTGGCCGCGCATTGCCTCGTCCATGCTCCGATTGATGAGTCCAAGCTGTGTGGGATCCATCCCAATCAGGCGTGGCGCCAGTTCCGCAATGCCGGTGCGCGCGCCGCTGGCATAGGCCGGGAGGTACGCAGGACCAAGAGGACATATCTCGCCGTACCCGGTGATCCCGGCATCTGTCTTGACGGCGACGATGGTTGTATCAAAGACTGCAACCGTGTTCCCGCCAGACCAGTTATAGCTCCCTTCATGCAGGGGAAGTTCGACACGGAAGACAGAAATTTCAGTTATGCGCATTTCAATCTCCTGGAAAAACGAAAATCATTTAGGAAAAGACAACACCAAAAAGATACGAATTTCAGATCATAATAGATTGAAGGAGAGGGGGCGACCGCCTCGACGAACGTGTTGTGCGTTGGTGTGAGTCTACGCCATGCTGTAAGCCTGTTCATTCCGCGTATTCTTGCCTCGGTTTGGATTTCAGCATGCAATCGAGTACATTTGGCGAAATCATTTGCCACTCAAATATGAAGTCCCCCATGAAAAACTTCTGTTTGTATCGATTCGCGGCCGCTCTTGTTAGTGCCGTGGTTCTTCTCGTTTCTTCCGGTCTTCAGCCTCTTATGGCCCAAAAACACAGCGAGGTAACCGGACTGGCGTTCCAGGGAAAGACGGTTCGCAGTGCCCGGGTGACGGTTTTGCCGCCCGGGAATGCGGGCAACAAAACAGAAGCTGCGGTTGGTGATCGCTACGTGTCGGGCACGCGTCTGACCATTCCTCCCAATACCATCATTCAATTGAAAAGCCCCGGAGGAACACAGGTGGTCAAGTCCACCATTCAGGGAAAGGCGATGCAATATACAATCGAGTTCACCGCCAAAGGCGAAAACCACGTCACCAAAGGCCTCGGCGCCCAGATTGCCAATACCGTCCATAAAGCAGTCGGCTACAACTATAGAAACACGAACGAAAAAGGAACAACGGCTGCCAGCAAGGGAACCAGGTTTACCTTCACAGACTATTCAGACGGGAAATCCAAGAAAGCCGTTATCAGTACCGAAGAGGGAAGCATACAGATCATCGACAAGGTTCCTATCCACATTCAGGGTGCAACGCTGAAACCCAAGCGGCATGGAGACGAGTTGTCCAAATCCAATTCCGTTGTACAGTCGGCCGGTCAAGGCGCCTTTACTTCGAGCAATGCCGCTGTTGAATATAGCAACTACCAGGAAGCGATCGCCGCGTTGCAACAGGAACTCTCCGATGACGCTGCGCCCGATGAACTGGCGGAGGATTATTTGGGGTTGGGAGAATTGTTCATGGAAATGGAGAGGCCTCTTGATGCAGTTCCGGCCTTTCGATACGCAATGCAATATTTTGAGACTGAATACGGTTCCGACGATATGAGCACGCTCGAATCCGCTTTGTCGCTTGCCGAGGCTCTGCTGAGTACCGGCAACGCGAAAGATGAACAGGAAGGGAGCGCTCTGTTGGAGAACTCGATTCAGCTTCTGCTTGAGGAACTGGAGATGCAGGAGGATGACCTCACCTTTGCCCGGCAAGAGGATGATGGCGAAACCGTGCATCTGCTCTGCGAAGATCTGGTGGAAGTCTATGCATTCCTGGGATGGGCATACGATGTGGCCGGAGATGAGGGCAAGAGTACTGTGTATTACACGAAGTCTGAAAAAGATTGCCGCTGATTGCCCCTATGCTTACGCTCAAACGCCTTGCAATTTACCTGATCGCGTACCTGCTGACCGTTGTGGTTGTAATCGGGCTGATTAACTGGAAATGGATGGATACGTGGCTGGTACACAAAGCCAATACGGCGGGTGAATCCGGCGAGATCGTCAACAACAAGCTTGTGTTGGTGAATTTGGAAAAGCCTGCGACCGGCAGTGAAGGAGAGGCGTTCCGGCTTTTCCGGCAACGCGTCGTGCAGTTCCTGAATACCGTTGCACGGGAAAGCCGCTCGAACAACAGTCCCGCCGGCGTGGTTCTGGATATCTGGTTCAGCAGAGACACTACGGAACTGGAGAACCTCAAGTCCGCTCTGGACAAACTGAAAGACCTGAGGGTACCGGTGTACGCGTCGTACAATATTAGGGCAGGACACGAGGAAGCGGATCTCACACAAATCGATTTCGGTGAGATCGAGGAGAAACACGCTATCGAAATCTACAACGCCTACCTTGCGGGTTCCGACGGACAGCAACCGGGAAGCGGACGGTATCATACCTATATCTATCCCCGCAATGAAGGGGATATGGCCACGTATGAGAATGATATCCACCTTCCATCGGCCATGTTTGATACTGTATGGATTGAATCACTCGCCCGAAGGGTTGCGACGGATCTTGGGGATTCAAGACACCGGAGACATGAGCCTAAGCGGGAAGGTTCGATTATTCCATTTGGCTCAATGGAGGAGATGCAGAGAATCACATACACCTTTGTTCCGGACTCGCAGGAAACAGGTCGTCTGAAAGATTCGCAAGCAACAGATGGCCGTGTCAACCTGTCAAACAAGATCATTGTTGTCGGCGATGCTGAAAATGATATTGTGACGGTCGGTAGCCGTAAAGTGCCGGGACCGTACATTGTTACGTGGGCGCTAAGCGACAACCTGGAAGGAAGTACGCGTCTGAAACTGCCGGTGGAGAACCGCTACGCAATAGTCGGGCAATTGCTGTTCTTCTCTTTTTTCAGCGTGCTGATTTTTGCCTTGCTGTTTAAATATGTCAAGGCTCTCCAAACAAAGCCGGCTGTTATTGCGATCCTCGCTTTCACGGCAGGTGTCGCACTGTTGGCACTGTTCGGATTTATCCTGTTGGGCTCAGGCAACGTCATTCCCGTTGGACAAACCCTTGCAGCGATGCTGGCAGCCGTACTTCTCTCCTTGAGATTCACCTACAAGTTTTTCGTAACCGGAGTAGTAGAGGGATCGCAAAAATACGACGTCTTCATCAGCTATTCCCATTCACAAACAGAATGGGTGAAGAAGAATGTGTATGAACCGTTGGCTGCCTTCCGGAAACCGAATGGCGACAGGCTGAACATTTTCTTTGACCAGAACAGCATCGGCGTCGGTGAAGCGTTCACTGCCAAGTATATGTGGGCCATTGTCGATACGAAGTGCTTCGTTCCTGTTATCTCGGAGGATTATTATGGCAAGAATCACTGCCGGAATGAACTGGACTGCGCCATGAAGCGCTGGGTCGAGAAGTTGCTGTCGATACAGGCCCTTGCCTTCTCCTTCAAGGCCGTGCCCGAGGCATACAATGGAATCAATTACATCGACATCAACCAGAACCCGGATTTCATCGGGGTCATCACACAGAACCTGCACAAATGATCGTTACGAACGATCACCTTCGGGCCTGAACGCGTAGGCTTTTATGCTGCATTCCCTTCCGATCATCATCTCCTTGAACAACACTGCAACATCATATTGTTCAAAGAGCGCGACCGGTTGCTTCCTTTCATCGAGAAACACGGCCCAGTATTGCAACACCTTCGATTGACGCGGAGAGTGCCCGCCGTATGGTGCGTGAAACATACCGGTACAAACAACAGTGGACTGAATATGTTACTTCCGGCGGGCAAGAAGAACATACGACATATTTGTCGTGTTGTCAAGTTGTCCATAAACGGAAGAAGCTTGCTGGATTGTTCGATGGACTTTTTACGACCCTCTGAACAAACAACCTCCAAAGATTGTTGAAGATGAAGTGGACTGGCTGTCCCCTCGCCCGATTGCCGGGCAGCAACCGCCGCAATGCTACGAAAGATTGGGGTGAGTGTCAAGCGAGGAATCCCCACTCCCGATGCAGAAAAGCCGGATTTGTTCAGCATGGGAAATCGGTTGCAGATTTCAGTATCTACCCTCGGCATCTTCAGTTCAATTTCATTTGGTTGCCTTCATTTGTATATTCGAACAAGGATGTCCAGTATCCCAATGAGGTGTGGAGATGAGGTTTCCCTCCATCCGCGCAGTTCTCGCCCTTGCAGTCGATGCAGCACTTCTCGTTGCTTGCTTGATCCATATTCCCTATCTGTTGGACAGACCCCAACCGCCGTTCGCCCTGATGGACATCCATGATCGTGTTGTCGTAAAAAGAATTCTCGACGCATCAGCGTGTCCTGACGTGCGTGTCGGCGATACGCTGATGACATGGGGAACATACAACCTCACAAACAGACACGAGGTCGAATTTCTTTCCGACTTTGCGTCGATTGGCGAACGTGTTCAGGTCACAGTTGGGCGGGGAGGACAGACAGAAGAGAAAGCTGTTCAATTGGTTGAAACCCACGACACAGCATACATGCTGATCGTTTTATTTGTCGGCATCGTTGCGTGGGGAACAGGGGTGTTTGTGGTGATTCGTCGGCCTGCAGACCGGGCCGCATATCTGCTTCACTGGTCGATGGTGATGATGGGCGTGAGCGTGATGATCACGTGGGGCGGGACACCGCCGGGCGACGGCTGGGTGCACGCGAGCCGCGTACTGTTCTTCATCTCCTACGCCGGAACCGTGGCCACTTTTCTTCATTTCACGTTCGTGTTCCCACACCCGGCAGAAAGCGGCACGGGTCGCACTCTTGCGCTTTATCTTCCCCCGGCACTCCTTGCAACAGCAATGTCGTATTTCCACGTACTCGCCGTACACAGGAAGTCGCCGGAACTCTTCGCCACATATCATAGTGTCTTCGAGATCTTCGTGCTTGTCGCTTTCGTATATGTGTGCACAGGGATCGTCCGGTTTGTCCGGGCGTTTCTCGGGTCAACATCGCCGGAGGAACGGAAGAAGCTCACGTGGGTGTTGTGGGGACTTTCCCTCGGCCCGACGCCCTTCTTTCTCTTCACCCTCATTCCGCAGTATCATCTGGGAACAGGCTTTCTTCCGGAACAGTACACCTTGTTGTTTCTCGTTCTTATTCCCGTTGCATTCGGCATCTCCTTCTACAAATATCAGCTGCTGGATGTTCAAGTAATTGTCAACAGGACGACGGTGTACGGCATTGTTCTGGGTCTCGTGATCGGAATCTACATGATGCTGGTGGCAACTCTCGCCTTCCTTGCAGAGCGATACACGACCGAGATGTCCGTCGCCGCCGCCATAGTCGTTGCCCTGCTCTTCGAGCCTGTGCGGCGTCGCGTCCACCATATTGTCGACAAGCGGTTCTTTCGCGTTCGCTACAATTTCCGCGAAGCGTTGAGCCGCATTTCCCGCGATCTCAATCTATGTGTTGATGCGAAACAGCTTGCAGAGATTCTCATCGCCAGAATGGACGACCTCATCCCCGTTGAGCGTACAGGCATTTTTCTTCTCCGTCAACCTGAAAACCGTCTGTACGTCCTTTCGCACAAGGGCTTCGGTTTTCTCGAACGGCGAACCGTCCAATTCCGACCGGAGAACATCCGTACGCCCCTGTTACTGCCGATTGCGCTCAACGGATGCGTGGAGGATGGCGTGGCGTACGAAACCGCCGATCAGGATGTGTTTGCACGGTGGGGAATATCCCTCGTGATTCCGATGCGTTCGGCAACAGGTGCCTTCACGGGCTTCATGGTGCATGGCTCAAGAAAGTCCGGCGAGAAATTCAGCCGCGAGGATATCGACCTGCTCGTGAACCTCGCCGCAAGGGCGGGATCGGAGTTCGAACGCATTGCTCTTCAACGCAAACTCATCGAAGAGCAGGAGGAGAAGCAACGGCTGGAAGACGTGAACCGGATGAAGTCGGAATTTGTATCAAACGTTTCGCATGAGCTCCGCACGCCGTTGACATCCATCAAGCTGTACGCCGAAATGCTCGGCGCGGGACGACACTCCACCCTCCGGCTTCAGCAATATGCGGCAACAATCGTCGGCGAGGCAGACAGGCTCGACCGTATGGTAACGAATGTGCTCGATACATCGAGAATCGAGAGAGGAGAAAAACACTATACCTTTGCGAAGACGGATTTGAGAGAAATTGTCGGGGAGGTTCTTCAAACGATGAAGTTCCAATTGCACAAACACGGCTTCACCGTTCTCTACAACAAGCCGGCCAGGCGTATGCTTATCAGCGCCGATCGCGATGCGGCGGTGCAAGCCCTGATGAATCTTGTCGAAAACGCCATCAAGTATTCCGGCCCGAGAAAATGGCTTCGCATCTCGTTGACGCGTGAACGCGGGTACGCTGTATGCTCTGTTCGTGACAAAGGCATCGGAGTTCCACCGGAACACATTCCAAAACTGTTCGAGCGGTTCTACCGCGATCCTTCTTCACGCGACTCGGTACCGGGTATAGGACTGGGGTTGGGATTGGTCCGGAGCATCATGGATGCACACAGGGGAAAAATCGAGGTTACCGGGTCGCCGGGTGGAGGAAGCACATTTGCACTCCGGTTTCCTGCCATCGTAACGCGAACTCACAAAAGGTCGGCCAAATGAAAACGATTCTCATTGTTGAAGATGATGCGTCAATACGCAAAGGGTTGGAGGATGCTCTTACCGCAGAGCATTTTACTGTTGTGTCGGCAACCGACGGCGTGAAGGGCTACACCATGGCGAAGCGTGAGAATATCGATCTGATCATTCTTGATTTGATGTTACCGGAGAAGAACGGACAAGAGGTATGTCGCGACCTGCGAAAGGAAGGCATCAACACGCCGATTATCATGCTTACGAGCAAAAAGCAGGAAATGGACAAGGTGCTGGGATTCGAATTGGGAGCCGATGACTACGTCACGAAACCGTTCAGCATTCGTGAACTCATTGCCCGCATTCATGCGCTTCTACGCCGGAAGTGGGAACTCAAGAAAGATATTGATGAATATGCCTTCGGAAGCGTGGAGATCGATTTCAAGAAGCAGGAGGCGACAAAGAACAGCAAATCGATAAAGTTCTCCGCACGGGAATTCGAAATACTGAAGTACTTCATACAACATGAAGGAGAAGTTGTTACCCGTGAAATGTTGCTCAATGATGTATGGGGGTACGAGAACTACCCGACAACCCGCACGATCGACAACTTCATTCTTTCTCTCAGAAAGAAAATCGAGGACAATCACTCCAAGCCGAGACATCTGCTGACCATCCACACGTCGGGCTACAAGTTTGTGAAGTGAGTGTGCGGCCATCCAGGGACTCAACCGCCAATTCACATCATACCGCCTGCCTCCGCAGAACACAGGATGCCGGAGTGTTGTGTGGGATGGAAAGAATGATGCACGCGTGCTGCTCCCTAGCAGTACTTATATCTCCCGTCTTACTACACCGGGCGGGAGTATTCAGCCGCAAGTTGATTATGATGAAGGAAGGATGAATGCAGTCGAGGCCGGGTTGAATTAACTCGGCCTCATCGATAACACCGGAATCCGTTTCATGAACAAAGAGAGGGTCTTTTGTTCATATTGCGATCTCCAGAGTCAACATCACTATGTCACCATTCTCTAAATTCTCTTTGTTTCGAACTTCGGCTTTCACGGGCAGAACATAGGAATTTGACTTTTGGTCGGGAAAAATGGAGGTCTTCCACGTAGTTCTGCCAATCGATGCTATTACCCGCAACGCCCCCCATCCCCGCCTTGTGCCTTGAGATAAGGTCTTGACTGCCTTTGCGTGCTTGAGGGGAAGAGTGATGAAATGCCACGCCCCCGGCCCATGATACAGCCACAGTGCGGATCGGAATTTCAGAGTCACAGAAGATCGCCTTACTCTACAATCTGGAAAATCTCCCGACGTCCGGTCAAGTACAATTCTGTGTACTTCGACAATTCCTCCGCCACTTTGGGGTCCATATTCGGGTCGGGCTTGCCCGACTTGTACTCTTCCATCATCTTCTCAAAGTCGGCAAGACTCTTCGCCTGCATTTCCATCACCACGGTGTTATAGTCTCCAACCATGTCTGTCATAACGCGCACGTTGGAATCGGCAGCAAATGCCTTCTTGAACAACTTCGCCATCTTCGATGCCTGTCCCGGCTTCGCAGTAAATACTTCACGAATGATGATCATGGTGGAACCTCCTGTTATGAATTATTCAGTTACTTCCCCTCATACGCTTTTTGAAGAGCAGCAATATCGAACTTCTTCATCTGTAGAAACGCATTGGTGACTCTACCGGCTTTCGACTTGTCCGGATCCTGCAACATCTTTTGAAGAATCTCCGGCACAACCTGCCATGATACGCCGAACTTATCCTTCAGCCAACCGCATTGTTGCGCTTTTTCATCCCCGCCTCTTGAGAGGTGTTCCCAAAAGTAATCCACCTGTTCCTGTGATTCACAAGGCACAACAAACGAAATCCCTTCGTTGAATGCAAACGCGTGTTCCAATCCGCTATCCATCGCCATAAAGACGTTGCCGTCGAGCGTGAACTGCGCGTGTTTGACTGTTCCCTCTTTTTCTCCCTCGTTCGCGCCGTAGCGGAGCATACCCGCAATGCTTGAATTCTTAAAGATGGAAGTGTACAGCCTCACCGCCTCTTCCGCACGGCCGTGTTGCGACCCGACGAACAACAGCGACGGCGTGATCGTCTGACCGACATCCGCTTTCTTTCCCAGACTCACCTGCCAAGATACGCCGAACCTGTCCTGCACCCAGCCGTACTTCTCGCTCCAATCATACTTCTGAAGTTCCATCATCACAGCCCCGCCTTCTGCAAGTTTCTCCCACAAGGCATCCACTTCCGCTTCCGATTCGGAGATGACGAAGAAGGAGACGGAGGGATTGATTTTGAAATGCGGCCCGCCATTCAGCGCAGCAAATGATTGTCCCTCAAGCTGAAATTCCACAGTCATCGCCGAGCCTTCAGGCCTTTTGTGAATTTCATAGCCTTCCTTGCCATAGCGGGAAATCCTACCGAGTTTGGAATTCTTGAAGATAGATGTGTAGAATGTCGCTGCTTCTTCAGCCTGCGTGTCGAACCACAGAAACGGGGTAATTCTCGTCATGGAATCTCCTTTCAACATTGGTGTTTGCGACTGCAAAGATGTTGCTGATGTGCAGAGGATGAGAACCACTGCTGTACGCAAAAGGGATGTGTTCATTTGCGGGATCCTACTATTATCGGGCATCGGAATGACTTCGTTTCGCCGGCCGGCTTTCCATCAAGACAAGAAGTTTCGTGGTTGTATTCCAATTGCGTATCGTCATGTCCTGGTAGATAGGAAGCGAGATTATCTTCGTCAACCTGCTTTGTGAAGCCCTTGCGATGAGTCGTGAGAAGTAAAGAACGTCCCGGCCTTCAAACGCACAGTCAACTCCTTCTTTGATCGTGATACTCTCCATCGCCACTTTTGCCGTCAACGGCTTCATCAGAAAGATCACGTCATATCTGTATTTTGCCGGCTCGCTCCCGAATCCGTTAGGCGCATCCTGCACGGCACGACCGAATTTTTTGTGCGGCACGATCAGGACGCGGGAGTTGTACCGAAATGTGGCGGACAAGACTCTTTCGATCTTGCTTGTCAGTTTTGCTTCGTTCTTCCCGCCCGAACCGAATATCACATTGCCGCTTTGAATGTACGTCAGAACATCGGCAAAGCCCATCTCCTCAAAGCATGACTTCAAGTCCGCCATCTTAATGATATTGTTGCCGCCGACATTGATGCCGCGCAGCAGGGCGACGTATTGTTGAGTTGGCATACTTCCGACCAACCCGGCTATTGTTCCGCCAACACTTTGAGTTTCTGCAAAGCCTGCGGCCATGTATTCGTAAACATCTCCTCATATTCCTTCACTGAATCCATTTCCACCAACACTTCTGTCTTCCCTCCCGACTCTTTGAAAGTGTAGTTCTCATGCGCGCCGGCCCAGGCATTAACGGCCTCACTTGATGTGTCTTCTTTTCCGTTCTCGACAACTCCAAGATGTTCGATGGAGATGAATTCGTAGGGACGGTTTTCTTTGATTCTGCTGACCATTCCGGACACGCCGCCGTCTTGGCTCGGACCAAGAAAGAGAATTTTGCTTCCCGTGTTCCAATTGCCGACGTAATGGGAACCCGGCGAGAATACATCCGTCCATGCCCGGTACGATTCGTCGCCGAGCATGGTGTTCCAGACTTTCTCTTTCGGGGCGTTGATGGTGATTGAAAAGTTTAGCTTTTCCAATGTATCCTCCTACTTCTTCTGGTTGGTATCGTAATTGATCATCCACTGGATGCCGAACTTGTCCCGCAACGAGCCATAGTAGCCCCCCCAGAACATATCCTGCATCGGCATTTCGACAGTGCCTCCGGCCGAGAGACCGTTGAAAAGCTTGTCCGCCTCCGTTCTGCTGTCCGGCTGTATAGTGATATAGAAATTGTTGCCGGGAATCAACTTCTGTCCCATGCTGTCAAGCGCATCGGTGGCCATCAGGACATTCTCTTTGCCGATTGGCAATGCAATGTGCATGACTTTGTCTTTTTCATTGTCAGGAATGTTTCCTGCCTCAGGCGGCACATCTCTGAAACGTTGCAAGGCCAGAAACTCTCCGCCGAATACCGACTTGTAGAAATTGAACACCTCTTCGGTATTACCCGCAAAGTTGAGATAGGGGTTGAGTGAAGGCATTATTGGAACTCCTTATGATTGGTCTGTGAATGCGTTACTTGATTCCTCTCGAACACTCTTCTGTCGGTGCTTCAAGTCCCGGCGATCCTCTCTTTAGACCCGCAACAAACCCCGGAACCCTCTCGCTGCATAGTAGGATTCCGCGCCGTTGTGATACACGAAAACATGACCGTAGCGACAATCGCAGAAGAGGGCGCCGCCAAGTCTTCTTATATCGGCCGGTGTTTTCACCCAGCTCGACGTTTTCGTATCGAAACTCCCAAGTCTCTGCAGATCCCGATACTGTTCTTCTGTCAGAAGCTCAATGCCCATCGCAGCTGCCATATCAATCGCGCTGTTTTTTGGTTTATGTTCTTTCCGTGACTCCAGAGCCTCGCCGTCGTAACAAAGACTTCTGCGGCCTGTCGGACTCTCCGCCGAACAATCACAGAACATGTATTCGCCTGTCTTTTTATCATGCCCGACAACATCCGGCTCACCGCCGGTTCTCTCCATTTCATTGAGTGACCAGAGGTTTTTGCTACCCTCAAGTCTTGCCTGTACGTTGGCCCATTCAAGACTCTTATGGCGGCTTCTCTTCTTCTCAAAACGGGCTTTCAAAACGGCGAGGAGTTCTCGACGTTGTGCAGGCGACAACTTCTTTGTATTGCTGTTGTGCATATTGTTCTTGCTTTCAGATTTCGAGTGTGGAGTTCATGCCAAGTGTTCGTTCTTCGTGGCATGCGCCGGTTTCTTCCGTATTGTTGTGTTACTTCGATGCAGACCGCCGTCGCTCACTCTCGGTCACCATTTCCGATAAATCAACTGCGGGTCGTATCTCGAACGGCCCCGCCTTTACACCCGGATGCTTCGACATAAGTTCGACGGCGTGGTTCATGTCCCTCGCTTCAAGAATCAAAATGCCGCCTAATTGTTCCTTGGTCTCGGCAAACGGGCCATCAGTCACCGAAACCTTGCCGCCTTTGTACCGCAACGTTTTGGCGATCCGGGCATTGTCGAGCGCTTCGCCACCTGCAAAATGCCCGTTACTCCGAAGAATGTTGTCGTAAGCAAAACACTCGTCCATCATGCTGTTTTGCTCGTTTTGTGAAGTGGATTCCCAGCTATCCTGGTCGATGTAGCCAAGGCAAATGAATTTCATGATTTCATTTCCTTTTGTTTTTCGAGTTGAGCTTCGACTGTTGGATTGTTGGCCGCTTTCTGCACATCCTCCGGGAAGTCTTCCATCTCAAAAATCTGCCGTACCTCGATGACGTCGCCGCGGTCGGCAGGAATCTGCTTCGCCCATTCGATAGCCTCTTCTTTCGATTTCACATTAATCAGCCAGTAACCGCCGACTACTTCTTTTGTTTCAACGAAGGGGCCGTCGGTTACCTTCGGTTTTCCGTTGGCAAACGAGACACGGAAACCGTTGGCAACCGGGTGAAGTCCATCGAGGGCAAGCAAAACTCCGGCTTTTGCCAGTTCCTCGTTGTATTTCATCATGCGTTCAACGGCATCTGCAGGCGGGGCAAATCCCGGACCCGGCTTCTCCGACTCCGGAATACCGGGTTGATAAACTCTCGGAATCATCATCATCATGAAGCGCATATCGTACCTCCTTACAGTAGTATGTTGATGTGTGAACTTCTTTTCGAATTCACCAGATAGTCGATTGACGTAGCGGGAAATCGACATCCCTGATTCAACTGTACCGTCGTTCCTCGGGCAATCCCTCTTCGATGGGCCTCACTTCAATACTGCCAAACCGTGCCGAGGGCCACTTCACTGCAACCTGAATCGCTTCGTTCAGATCCCTCGCGTTAATCAGAAAGAATCCCCCTAATGTCTCTTTCGTTTCGGCGAAGGGGCCGTCGGTAATCGACACTTTGCCGCCGCGGACGCGAACAGTCGAGGCGAGCTTCACACTTTGCAGTGGCTCGGCGGTGATAAGACGGCCGTTGTTCTTAAGATCGTTCACGTAGTCAAGCGTTTCCTTTCTCAAGACTTCCCACTCAGTTTTCGTGAGGGAGTTGAGAATGCCTTCCTCTTCGTACGCCAGACAAATGTACTTCATGAGTTCTCCTTCAGAAATAGAAAGCCGTTTGCACCAGTTAGTCGATTCGCGGACGGCGGAATCGCATCGTGCAGAAATTTGGTAAAACAGTCTACTGCCTCTTCTCGCCGGGCAAGCCCGGAATCTCCAGCACAGGACGAATTTCTATCGTTCCGAGAGTCGCAACGGGAATTCGGGTCGCAATTCCGATTGCTTCGTCTAAGTCGTTGGCATCTATGAGATAATAGCCGCCGAGTTGTTCGTGCGTCTCGGCAAAGGGCCCGTCGGTTACAAGTGTTTTGCCATTGCGCACCCGGACACTCGTCGCTGTGTCAACCAATTGCAGCGGACTTGCGTCGACGAACTTGCCTTCCGCCGCAAGGTCACAAGAGAGCCGGGCGGAATCAACATAGCACCGATCCCGCTCGGAGTCGCTCATTTCCTTTTCGCTGTAATACACCAGCAGCATGTATTTCATAGGTATTCTCTCCCTTTCAACTTGTAGTCGATTGGCACAGGCTGAAATCGACAGGGGGGGGAACCAGAAGATTCCTCCCTTCACATCACGCCAAATCATGTAGTCTTCTCTCCAAAAACCTTCGCTCCGGCTCAAGCTTCGTAAGTGCAAGCGCCCGCTCGTACGACTCCCTCGCCTCGGCAAAGCGTCCCATTCTTCGGCACAAATCCGCACGGGCGGAATGTGCAAGATGATAGTCGGATAGCTCGCCGCGGGCAAGAATGCCGTCAATAAGCTGCAACCCGGCTTCGGCGCTGTCACTCAGCGCAACGGCAACGGCGCGGTTCAACTCGACAACGGGCGAAGGGGCAACCTGCAGCAACACATCGTACAACGCAACAATCTGTGCCCAATCTGTTGCGGCCGCGGCGGGCGCTTCGGCATGAACGGCGGCAATTGCCGCCTGCACTGTGTAGGCTCCGAAGCTCTGCGAAGCAAGGGCTCGCCTCACGAGTTGCGTTCCCTCACGAATCATCTCCTGATTCCAGAGGGAACGATCCTGATCCTCCAACAAAACAAGATCGCCTTCAGCAGACGAACGGGCAGCCCTCCTTGACTCTTGCAAGAGCATCAATGCAACCAGCCCCCTCACTTCCGGCTCGAACGGTGCCGCTTGCGGATTGGCAGGCAGCAACTCCAGCAGCAATCTGCCAAGCCTGATTGCCTCGCCCGACAAATCGGCCCGCGTCAGCGAGTCGCCCGACGATGCCGAATAGCCTTCATTGAACACAAGATAGATGACATGGAGAACGGCTTCGAGACGTCCCGGCAGATCATCGTGTGAAGGGATTTTGTACGGAATTCCCGCATCACGGATTTTTGCCTTTGCGCGGACAATGCGTTGCGCAAGAGTTGAGGGAGTTGTCAGAAACGCCCTGGCGATTTCTTCGGTGGTAAGTCCGCACACCTCGCGAAGCGTCAATGCGATGCGCGCATCCGGCGCAAGGGCCGGATGGCAGCAGGTGAAGATCAGTCGCAGTTCGTCGTCTTTAACGGCACGGTCGGCGAACTCGGCGGGATCGCCGTTGTCCGCCTCAAGGTGTTCAATGATTTCCGCCCCGGACTCGTCTATCCGCGATCGCCGCCGCATGACGTCAATCCCCTTGAAGCGCCCTGCGGAAACAAGCCATGCCCGGGGGTTGGCGGGAATGCCCTCTTCTGCCCATTTCTCCATTGCAGCGGCAAAGGCATCGTGCATTGCCTCTTCGGCAAGATCAAAATCTCCGAGAAGACGAATCAGCGTTGAGAGAATGCGGCGCGATTCAGTCCGATAGAGTTCGTCGATTGTTCCGCGAACATTGATGTTCGACGCTTCATTCATTCTTCAACCTCATCCTCCCTCTGTCACATACGGGATAGAGATCCCGCCGGGAGAGGCGAGTACAAACGAGACTAAAACGGACGAAACAGGTTTGCGCATATGGGGCTGATTGACTTTTGTGCGACAGAGACGGGAACTAAAAACGGAAATATCGGGTGGAAAAACAAGCGCCTGAAGCTCTCATCTACAAAAGGAAAATGCCATCCGGCAACTATCGATGGCATTTTCGAGATGCACACTGAACCACGCCGAGTTAGAATCGGAGCGCAACACCAATCTGGATTGTCATAATATCGGTATGGGATTTCAGAACATCGTACTTGACCTGGCCATTTTCACGGCGAATAGAGCCTTGCTTCAAATACTCGGCCTCGCCTCCTTTGATATAGCGGCCGCGGAAATCAAGCAACACTTCGTTGAGTCCCGATCCTTCATGCTCCGAAGAGTAAAGCTGGATCATCAAGCCGCCGCCGCCGCCGTAGCTGAAGGCAATATCGTCCTTGTTGTTGGAACTGGCAACTTCCTCGCCGCCCCGTCCCCGATTCTGGATTTCGGTTTGCGTGTACAGATAATTGATTCCGGCCACGCCTTCAAGGTACGGGCGGATGCTTCCCTGGTTCGGTTGAAGTCTGAACACGCCGTGAATGAGAGCGAAATTATTCGACGTTTCGACATCAACCATCACATCCGGAATTGTGCTGCTGAACGGCTCCCGCCTGCGTTCAGTGCCGTACCGCATGAATCCCGCTTCGACACCCACCATGAAAATTGAGCTGACGGGCGCAATGCCGATACTTGCCGAAAGGCCGTAGCCGTTTTTGTCAACATTCGATTTGAAATCGCCCATCGGTACGCCGACGAGGAAATTCAGTCCGCCAAGCGCATTTTGTGCGAATGCAGCCGGTTGCGCAGCTATCCCGAACAACAAAATCACACTCACTGCAAAAAGTATTCTCTTCATAAACTCAATCCTGAAGTTAATAGATCGGGAAAATCAAAACACTCGCTGGAAACATCTCCATTCAACGTTGCCGAAACGAAAACAGCAAAGTCCCGTACTTATACGTATCCGGCGGCAAAAAGATTCCTACATAGAAATGCGGGTGGGAAGACCAATGCCGTCAGGGAGACTGTTGCTTATGGTTTGTTGACAAATCCCAAGGAAGTATGGTATATTTGGAATGAAATGAGAATGGAGGCCGATTATGAAACGCCTCGAATGTGCAGTACTCGTGTGTGCGGTTATGTTGTGGGGATGCACGCACACACGCCCTCTTGACGTTCCGCATCCTGAACTTGTACGTATTTCTTCCCTTCCGTCGTTCTCATCATTTATATACAAGGATAAACTCACACTAAGCGTGTTGTTTCGTGTTGTTGAGGACGGAACAATTGCGGAAGTGAAAATGTTGGGATCGAGCGGCGATCCGCGATGGGACGCCGTTGCAATTGATTCGATGAAGCACTGGCGGTTTCATCCTCTCGCCGGTGAGTGCCCGCCCGACGGCATCTGGGTTCGCAATGCTCTCGTGGTTCAGGTTGAAGAACAGGTTGTCATGGCGCTGGCCGGCCTGACAGCGCCGGATGAACGCGGAGCCGATTCGTTGTATGCACTGCTTGAGCAGGGAGTTCCGTTTGAAGCTCTCGCCCGGGATGAGGGAGAGACACCGGGGTTCAGCGCCCCGGCATCAAGAAACATTGCACAGTTCCCGCGAAAAGTGCGGGATGAAGTCCGTAAGTTGCGCGTAGGCAATTTCACCAAGCCAATCCGCGTCGGCGAACGGTATGTTATTTATCAACGGTTCGAACAGAATTCGGGGCAGTCGATAGTTCAGTAGAGCGGGTACCCTACGGAAATGGAAAAGCTCCCTGAATAGGGAGCCTTTCCAACATCCGGAAATCAACATCAATCCGGCAGCTTCAGTTTCTTCAGCTTCGGCTTGATCACGAACTGGCAGTAGGGTTGGAATTTGTTGTCGTTGTAGTAATTCTTGTGATACTCTTCCGCTTCGTAGAATCTGGTCAACGGCTGAAGCTCGGTAACAATGGGAGTATCGAAATCTTTCTGTGCTCCCTTTCTTGATTTGCCGGCAATCGCCTTCTGCGTTTCGTCGTGGTAGAAGATGACAGAGCGGTATTGCGTTCCGACATCGGCGCCTTGCCGGTTCAATATTGTCGGGTCATGCGCCTGCCAGAAGATATCGAGAATTCTTTCGTAACTCACTTTCGCCGGATCGAAGGTAATCTGTGCAACTTCCGCGTGGCCGGTTTTGCCGGTTGTGACTTCCTTGTAGGTCGGGTTTTCCTTCTGCCCGCCCGCATATCCCGGAAGAACCGACGTTACGCCGTCGATCCGCTGAAACACCGCTTCAACACACCAGAAACAGCCGGCACCCAATGTCGCCTTTTCCAAAAGACGTGACTCCTTTCCTTTCTGACCTCCTCCTCCGAGAAGCATCAGGACAATCAAGAATGTATTCATGCATCCTCCTTCCGCCACAATCTAACAAACAAACATCACAAATCGTTCACGTCTATCTGATTCTTCCGACAAATACATCCGGCTCGCGGCGGCTTGCAGCAAACAGTTTGACGAGAACCAATCCGGCAATGAAGCCGCCGATATGCGCTGCATACGCAACACCTCCTCCGTGCGAACCAATTGCGCCCGCGCCGCTGATCACCTGGAAGAGAAACCACAACCCGATAGCAATGATAGCGGGAACCTCCGTCAGCATGTTGAACATGATAACGCGAACGCGCTTGCGCGGAAACAACAGGAGATATCCGCCCAGCACGCCCGATATAGCCCCTGATGCCCCGACCATGGGGATATACGGATTGCCGCCGAAGGCAACCGTCGAGAACACATGCGCAAGCGCCGCAAGCACGCCGACGACGATATAAAACATGAAATACCGCGCATGCCCGAGGCGATCCTCGATATTGTCGCCGAATATCCAGAGGTATAACATGTTGCCTGCTATATGCATGAACCCGCCGTGCATGAACATGGATGTTAGAAGAGTGAGGTAGATGGAAATCGGCGTCGGCTGCAGGTCGAGGTGGCCCAATTCTTCTCCTGTTTGTATGTCCTTCAGCAGGACAGGTGTGTCGATGTCGGTTCCCGTCAGAATCTCTTGCGGCACGGCGGCGTACGCATACGTGAACTCTGTATTCGAACCGAGCCCTTGAAGAAACACGAACACGACGACGTTTATAACGATGAATGCAATATTGACAACCGGAAGAATCCGGCGGTCAGTGTTGTCATCTCCGATAGGGAGTATCACGGCAATCCTCCTTAGGTAAAATTGCGAACAGGTTCCGGGCATACTCTATGACGATTGTCGTAGAGGGATGATCGTTCAACAATTGATAGATGTGCCCGCGATCATTTTCGTCGTTCACGATTAGCGACACGTGAAGGGACACGTACTTTCCTGCGCGCTTGGCTTCGAAAACACAATCTCATAGGAGCGCTCATGCAACACTTCCCCGATTGCAGTTCGTACGTTGTGCTCGTTCAGTCCGATTGCAGCGTACGTCCATTGATGAGGATCGATGAGTGAGAGTTCATCGTTGCTGTTTTTCACTCTTCTTTCTAATCCAATCTGGTAAAATCGTCAGAAGCTCCGTACAACTCGTTGATGTTCACTTGCTTGATGTTGCGACGGTTTTGCGGATTGAGAATGTAGCGCGCCAGAATCTTGTACGCATCATAATCAAAACGGCTCACACCCTTGAACAATTCCGTCTGCCCGTATTCGGTAAATCTGAAGCACGACAGCAAACACCAGTTATCAATAAGAAAGGCCTCGCCTTCATTTGTTACCGGATTCCGTTCTTCGATAACAATGCCGCCGTTAAACGGCCACGCCTTCACCCGTCTTTCGGTAAACGCTTCTTCAACGCGGGCATTGTAGGTTTCAGGCGGCTCCTCGCCCATGCAAGCCCCGTCGCATTGATGCAAGTGATATGCAAAGCAATAGGAATTGGATTGATGAATCCCGAGAAGCTTCTGACAGAGACGAAACTCCCTTGTAATCTGCGCGAGATATTCCTTCGCCTGCGGCATGTTTTTGAAGATACCCATAATCGGGGCTTCAAGATCGATTTCTATTTCATGTGTCTTCTCAAGAACAATGCTTGCATACCCGTGTGATGTCATCACGCGGCGGGCGAGAACGAGATCGCGATGGCGGCGCGACGCAACGTTGTACATCGGGCGCAGTTCTTTGATGAGCTGCGATTCGAGAAGCAGGGCGCCAAGTTCGCCGGTTGTTTGCCGCGTTTCGATGCGGGCCACCTGATGCGCCATCTCCATCTCCTTCGATGAACGATGGTCGCCTGAAAAATGCGACATCACGCGATCCCGGAGAGAGACGCTTTTGCCAACGTAGAGCAGTTCCCCTTTCGTTCCGTAGAACAGATACACGCCGGGTGTTTCCGGCAACGCATCGAGCGACTCTTTGTCGAGTTGAGGCGGAAGGCTGCTCGACTTCAGAATTGCATTGACGGCAAGCGTCAGCAGGTCGGGCGTTGCCTCGTTCTGCACTTTGCGGAGGAACTCAAGCACAACGCCGGCATCAGCCATTGCGCGATGACGTGCCGGACACTCAATCCCGTGACGCTGCATGACGCTGTCGAGATTGTGGTTGCGGTGCATCGGAAAGAGCTTACGGGAGAGTTTCACAGTGCACAAACATTTCGCGCTGAATTCCCTTCCCAATCGTCTGAATTCGTTCTTGACGAACGCATAATCGAACCGTGCGTTATGTGCAACAAAAATCGCCCCGTCAAGTATCTTATACAACTCCCGCGCTATCGAATGAAACATCGGCGCCCGGGACAGGCTTTCAGCGTTAATTCCCGTAAGCAACTCAATCTCATGCGGAACGAACCGGTCAGGGTTGACCAGCGATTGAAACTCCTTGACAACTCTCCCCTTCTCGACACGAATGACCGCGACATCAATGACGCGGCCATACAATGCGTTGCCGCCCGTTGTTTCAACATCAACAATGGCATAAGGGCGGTCATCCAAAAAGGAGAGCCGGGGTTCGGAGCTCATGTTCGAGAATTGATCAAGGGTATCCGCTTGTGTGGTGATTGCCATGACAGATTGTAGATTTGAGATTGTGGGGCGGGTATCGTCTGTACTCCCTTCTCCACAATCGCTAATCATCGTTCTTCCTCTTCAAAAATCGTACAACATCGGCCGGAAACGGAACCGCTGCTGCCCCACCGCGCTTCCGCGATGTTAATGCCCCGACGGCATTCGCAAAGCGACACATGGAAGTTAACTCTTCCGCGGACAAATCACCAATCGGCATGTTCACACTCGCAATGCGGTGAAGCAATGCTGCAAAGAAGGCATCGCCGCATCCCGTTGTGTCAACCGCTTTAACGTTGAAACCTGGTATAAACCCGCTTGATGATGCCGCTTGAAAATAGCTTCCCCTCACTCCTAACGTGATGGCAACAAGTTCCGGTCCGAGCAACCGGAGTTTTGCTGCTGCCCTCTCGAGAGTTGCGTGACCCGTGAGGAAGGTCGCTTCTTCATCATTCAGTCGAAGCACGGATGTTCGTCTTGCCATGTGCAGCATCACCCTCTTTGCTTCAGCGGCGGATTTCCACAAGCCCAGGCGGACGTTCGCATCGAACGCAACAATGCCACCCGAGGATTTGACATCGTCGGCAATCTCAAATGCCGTCGAGCGTGCCGGTTGCTTCGGCAGCAGCAAGGGGGCAATGTTCACGATACGCGACGCTTTGAATATGGACGAGTTTAGTTCTGACGCGAGCAGTTGTTCACCGGCGGGCGTTTTCTCCCAAAACTCGAAATCCCGCTCTCCCTCTTTCGTCAGGGAGACGAATGCAAGCCGGGTTCTGTGAACCTTGTCGATTACAACTCCCCCCACATCAACCTTGTCCTTCTCCAACTCCTTAACCAGGAATCTCCCGAACGAGTCCGCCCCCACTTTGCCGACAAAGCAAGAATGCGACCCGAGCTTCGCAAGCCCGACGGCAACGTTCGCCCCTTCACCGCCGAGAGCCTTGACGAACCCCGGAGCGTCAACCAACAGACCGGGCGCCGTTGAGACAAAGTCAACTATCGCCTCACCAACTGTTGTGATTGTATGAGAATCGGAACCCGCCATTTGGATTCTGTTTTCCACAAGCTAGATGATTTGTGACGGATGAACAAGCCACACCGATTGATTTTGTACGCTTCGATGCCTACCTTGAACCCACAACTTTTACCTCCACCAACATTGAGGAGATGAACGTGACAACCGCAGTCGATCAACCCGGCATTACGTCCGCTACAAAACTATCCAACGACATTCGCGTGCTGATGAACTACGTGAACGGAAGATGGATTGATTCCCGCAGTACGAATCTCCAACCTGTCATGAACCCGTCGGTGGGACAGATGATTGCAACGGTTCCTTTCTCCCTCTCTCAAGATGTTGACGATGCAGTTGTCTCGGCACGGAAGGCCTTTCCAACATGGTCGAACACGCCTATCAAGGAACGCGTGCAGGTGTTTTTCAAATACAAGACGTTGATGGAACGGGACATCGAATCGCTGACGGCTCTGGTTCATGAGGAGAATGGCAAGACGATGAGCGAGGCGCGGGCGGAGGTGGAGAAAGCCATCGAGGTGACGGAGTTCGCCTGCTCGATGCCGCAGTTAGTATCCGGAGAGATTCTTGAAGTTAGTAAGGGAGTTGAGTGCAGAATTGACCGCTACCCTGTCGGCGTAGTGGCTTCAATCACGCCCTTCAACTTCCCGAACATGGTGCCGAACTGGACAATCCCGAATGCGCTGGTTCTCGGCAATACGATAATTCTCAAGCCGTCCGAACTCGTTCCGCTCAGTTCCATCCGTATCGCAGAACTGTTAAAGGAAGCAGGATTGCCGGACGGTGTCTTCAACATCGTGCACGGCGGCCAGGAAGCCGTAGAAGCGATTTGTGATCATCCCGGCATTGATGCAGTGACGTTCGTCGGTTCGACGAAGGTTGCAAAGCTTGTGTATGCACGGGCAACTTCGCACTGTAAGCGGGCGCTTTGTCTCGGCGGAGCAAAGAATCATCTCATCGTCCTTCCTGATGCGCATGAAGACATGACTGCCTCAAACGTAGCAGCAAGCATGAGCGGCTGCGCGGGACAGCGGTGTATGGCAGCCTCGGCGATGGTTGCCGTCGGTAACGTTGACCACATAGTCAAGAAATTGTGTGACGAAGCGAAGAAGATCGTTCCGGGAAAGAACCTCGGCTCCGTCATCTCTAAAAAGGCAAAAGAACGAATCGAGAGCTACATCACCGACGCGGAGAAGCAAGGGGCGAAGATTCTCGTTGACGGCCGCAACTGTGTTGTGGAAGGGAAAGAAGAAGGCTACTACGTCGGTCCGACGGTGATTGATTATGTTCGCCCCGACATGCGCATCGCGCAAGAGGAAGTGTTCGGCCCCGTTCTCGCAATCATGAGGGCGGACAATGTTGACGATGCATTGAAGATCGAGAACAGCAATCCGTATGGCAACGCGGCAAGCGTCTTTACACAAAGCGGAGGCGCTGCTCGTTATGTGATCGAGCGGGCAAGCGCAGGAATGATCGGCGTGAACATCGGCGTCCCGGTTCCCCGCGAACCGTTCTCCTTCGGCGGCTGGAACGAATCGAAGTTCGGCGCTGGAGATATTACCGGCAAGAGTTCTATCGAGTTCCTGACAAAACCAAAGAAGACCACCATCAAATGGAATCCCGAATCGAAGGTGAATTGGATGAGCTGAACGGGGTTCAAGGTTTGTGGTTCGGAGATCACGATACAAGAAGTTGAATCTTGGATTCTGGATTCTGGTGCCAAAAGTCTGATTGGAAAATCATGAAGAAGTCGGGTTCCAAAACGTCATCCATTATTCCCTTGGAGCAAGTGCAGAGAACGATCCTGCTCATCCGGGGAAAGCGTGTAATGATAGATTCAGACCTCGCTCGCCTTTATGGGGTAAGCTCGAAGCGACTGAACGAGCAGGTAAAGCGCAATAGGGATCGATTTCCTGCAGACTTCATGTTTCAACTGACGGCAGATGAGGCGTCACCTTTAAGGTCGCAAAATGCGACCTTAAAGACAGGTCGAGGCCGGCATAGGAAGTATCTTCCGTTTGCCTTTACCGAACACGGAGCGCTTCAGCTTGCCAGCGTTCTCAACGGCCCTACAGCAACCGAGGTAAGCATACTCATTGTCCGAGCGTTTGTTCAATTGCGCGAGATTCTCTCTTCTCACACCCAAATAGCCCGCAAGTTGGAAGACCTTGAGCGCAAGATCGCATCTCACGACGAAACCATCACATCAATCATTCAGGCAATTCGCCGGCTGATGGAACCTATCGAACCGGCGAAGCGACGGCCTATCGGGTTCCGGCCACCGGAGGAAGATATCAGCTAATCTTACTTCTTTCGCATTGCCACAACATACACACCAAAAGAAGCCGCGAAGCCCACGAACCATGCATAATCATACAGGAACCGCAGAGGTTCGTACAGAAGTCCGACGAGCGCGATAAACACTCCTGCTGCAAGCGCAAACAGTGCCTTCATGTTGAATCCGCCGGAAAATTCGTACTCGCCACTGCGTATGTAGAGATCGGCAACATTCAGTTTCTGTTTGCGGACGATGAAGTAATCCGCAATCAGCACGCCGGCGATGGGACCGAGGAAGCTTGAGTAGCCGACAAGCCACCCGAAGATGTACGTTCCGTAATCCGACAACAGTTTCCACGGCATCATCACGATGCCGAGCACGGCGGTGATGAGGCCGCCGGTTTTGAAACTGATTTTTCTCGGAAAAAGGTTAGCGAAGTCGTTTGCCGGTGAGACGACATTTGCAGCGATGTTCGTCGTGAGCGTGGCAACGGAAAGAGAGAAGAGCGCTAGCAGAATAACAATTGGATTTTCGAACTTTGAGAGAAGAACAACCGGATCCCAGATTGCTTCACCAAAAATCACAACCGTCGCTGAAGTAACCGCAACGCCGATGAACGAGAAGAGCGCCATCGTCGGCGGAAGGCCGATTGCCTGCCCGATCATCTGATCGCGCTGACTTCGGGCATAGCGTGTGAAGTCAGGAATATTCAGTGAAAGCGTAGCCCAAAATCCCACCATCCCTGTCAACGACGGAACAAAAACCTTCCAGAACTCGCCGACAGTTTCAAACTTGCTCGGCTGCGCAAACATCGGCCCGAAACTGCCGATCGTGAAGTATGCCCACGCAAGCAATCCCAATCCCATAACAATCAAAAACGGAGCCGCATACGATTCCAGCCATTTGATCGACTCGGTTCCTTTCACGATGAAGTAGACATTCATCGACCAGAAAATCAGAAATCCGATTGCCGGACCCCATTCGAAGATTGCCCACTCGGGCAGCAGCAGAATGATCATCGAATTGAATGCCTGTCCGCCGATCCACGATTGAATGCCGAACCAGCCGCACGCAACTACAGCGCGCAATAGTGCCGGCACATTCGAGCCGAGTGTGCCGAACGATGCACGTGCAAGGACGGGAAACGGAATGCCGTACTTCGTTCCGGCGTGCGCGTTCAAGACCATCGGAATCAACACAATGATGTTGCCGAGTGTCACCGTCATCAGCGCCTGCCACCAATTCATTCCGCTTGCGATGAGTCCGCTTGCGAGCATGTAGGTGGGGATGCAGACACTCATTCCGATCCAGAGCGCAGCAATATTGTAGGTACTCCAGGTCCGTTGCGAAATTCTTGTCGGCGCAATGTCATCGTTAATAAGAGGACTTTGCCGGACCAAAGTGAGGTCGACTTCGACCAAGTCGGTATTCATAAACGATGATATGATTTGCTAAAGAGCGGATTGTGGATTGTGTGTGTGAGTCAATACTGTCACTTGTTAGAATAAAATCTGCTCAACACATCGACCGTCAACTGCCATAATGCGCATCCCGTTTGAGCAACTTGCCCCGCCCGACCGTGCCGACGAACTTCCCGTCACGCGCCGCAACTTCACCGCGCACTGTCACAATGTGCGGCCTGCCCTTGATTTGCCACCCTTCAAACGCGCTGTAGTCAAGATTGAGATGATGTGTCCGGGCTGAAATTGTACCACGATAGTTCGGATCGTACACGACCAAATCGGCGTCGCTGCCAACGGCAATCGTGCCTTTGCGCGGATACAAGCCGAACAATTTCGCCGCCTTCGTGCTGGCGCAATCAACAAGCGTGTTCAAATCCAGGCGGCCTTCACACACGCCGTGAGTGTACAGCAAGTTGACACGGTCTTCGAGTGACGGGATGCCATTGGGGATTTTCGTGAAGTCATTCCGCCCCACTTCCTTCTGCCCGACAAAGTCAAATGGCGCGTGGTCGGTGGCAACTGTTGAGACGAATCCCTGACGCAAAGCGTTCCAGAATACGTCTTGATTCTTTTTCTCCCGCAACGGCGGCGACATGACATACTTCGACCCTTCAAAATTCGGCAGCTCAGCATAGCTCTTATCCAACAGCAGATACTGGATCAACGTCTCAACGTGCACATTGATGCCGCGCTGCTTCGCCAGCAACGCTTCCTGCAACGATTCTTCGCAGCTTGTGTGAACGATGTAGCAGTGCGTGCCGTGCAATTCAGCAAATGTCAGAAGATGATGAACGCCTTCGGCTTCGACGCGAGGCGGCCGGCTCCAGTAATGCCATTCAGGGCCCGTCTTTCCTTCACCAAGAAGCTTCTGCTGCAACTCGAAGACGGCGTCCGCGTTCTCGCAATGCGCCGTGACGATAACGCCCAACTCTTTCGCAAGGCGCATGGCGTGGTACAACTCTTCATCCGAAATGCCGAACGCCCCTTTGTAGGCCAGAAACACTTTGAAACTGGAAATACCGCTTCGGACAATTTCGATCAATTGTCCCTCCGTCTCCTTGTCGAGGCGACTCACCGTTTGATGAAATGTGAAATCGCATGCACTTTTGCCTTCGGCCTTGCCAAGCCACAATTCGAATCCATCGGCAAGCGGCTCCTCAGACCGGGCCTGGCATATCATCTCGATGAAGGTTGTAGTACCGCCGACGAGAGCTGCTTTACTCGCGGTTTCATGGGTATCTTTGGCGAACGTGCCCATAAACGGCAGGTAAATATGCACGTGCGGATCGATGAAGCCGGGGAACACATATTTTCCTGCGGCATCAATGACAGTGGCGTTCGGCGGCGCATCAAGTTGTTTTCCGATGCGCGTGATTTGGTCACCTTCGCAATAGATATCCGCTGAATAGTCTTGATCGGCAGTGATTATGCGCCCGTTTTTGACTAGCATTGACATTGCTGTTTCCTTTGGTGATAAGGTTCGAGGTTTGCGGTTAGGGTTTCAGGGTTCGAGGTTGATGGATTCATCACTCACACCTCCCATCCCGAACGTCGAACCGAGTTCTACATCCACGGTTCATCCGCTGTGGGGCCGTAGATGGATGGCACCTTGCCGTCGGCAAGACGGATATACACCGAGAGTTGTCCGCGATGATGTACCGAATCCAACAACATCATCCAGCAGAGATCCATCTTTCTGACCGGAGCCATCGTCTTCGGCGCTACGGGGAACGTGACGCTGTCTTCAAAGCTTGAATCCGGCATGCTCTTGAGTTTTGCCACAATTGCCGCGTTTCCTTTTTCTGTCGCGCTGACAATTTCCGCCAGTGTGGGCAGCGGCTGGGGCGCTTGCGAAGTAAAGTCGAGGGCGCCGTCAAGTATCTGAGAGAAAAAATGCTGCTCGTTGATGAATACTGAAAGCAATTCACGAGCCGACTTCGATTTTGCCGCGGGCTTCAGATCGAGCTTGTCTGATGGATAGGCCTTCAGTACTTTAACCGTCGTTTGAAACTCGTGTTCCCAAACGCCAATGAAGTCTTCTTTCTGCGTTGGCATGCAGCCTCCTTGTTGGTGAAATCTGGATTGTTCGTGTATTCTCTAATGGATTTCAATACCGTGTTTCTTCTGAAACGCCCGCAGATCCTCCCACGTCATCGGTTGCGGGAGTTCCTTCACGAGTTCATTCCATGTTTTTGATTGTTTCCCGTCATCAAGTTGTACCATCGAAACACAGCCGTCAACCGGACAGACGATGTAGCACAACCGGCAACCAACGCAATCGTTTTCGCGGACTCTCGGCTGCTTCACAATCTCGGTAGAGCCGTTCGTGCCGATAACTGTGTCAACAAGGTCAATGCACTGGTGTGCCGTGTCTTCACAGGCAACGTAGCAGAGATTGCACCGGATGCACTTTGATTCATCTATGCGTGCCGCTGCTTTGAAGAGAAGGTTGAGATTGCCGAAGTCGTCAATCCGATGCAACGCCTTGCCGCGGACTTGATCAAGCGACGTGTAGCCTTTCTCTTCCATCCAATTCTCCATCCCCTCAATCATATCTTCAACAATGCGGAAGCCGTAGTGCATTGCGGCGGTGCAGACTTGTACGCTGCTTGCGCCAAGAAGAATAAACTCCAGCGCGTCTCGCCACGTTGAAATGCCACCGATACCGGAAATCGGCAGATTGATTTCCGGGTCGGTTGCGATTTGCGAGACCATATTAAGCGCAATCGGTTTTACAGCGGGACCCGCGTACCCGCCGTGTCCTCCTTTTCCTCCCACCGATGGCTTCAGTTCAAAGGTGTCGAGGTCAACGCCCATAATAGTATTGATGGTGTTGATAAGGGAAATCCCATTAGCCCCTGCACGCTTCGCGGCACGGCCGGGAAAGCGAACATCGGCAACGTTCGGCGTCAGTTTCACGAGAACGGGAATCGTTGAAGCTTCCATCACCCACTCGGTGATCATCTGGCAGTACTCCGGTACCTGTCCGACCGCTGAACCCATGCCGCGCTCGCTCATGCCATGCGGGCAGCCGTAGTTCAGCTCGATACCGTCCGCGCCGGTATCGATCGAACGTTTCACGATGTCGTGCCACGTTTCGCGTTTGGATTCCACCATCAACGACACAATCACAGCGCGGTCAGGCCAGAGTTTCTTTGTCTCGGCAATCTCGCGCAAGTTCGTTTCAATCGGCCGGTCGCTGATAAGTTCGATGTTGTTGAGGCCAAGAATTTTCTGTCCGTTATAGTCAACCGAACCGTAGCGGTTGCAGACGTTCATCACCGGCTCGCCGATCGTCTTCCAGACGGCCCCGCCCCAGCCCGCTTCAAAGGCCTTGCAGACTTGATAGCCGCTGTTCGTCGGCGGCGCAGACGCGAGCCAGAAAGGGTTAGGCGATTTGATACCACCGCAATCAACTGTCAAATCAATCATACAAATCTCCGGTTATTTGCCGAAACAAAACTCATGAATCCCGTATGCCGCCTTCTTCCCATCAGCCGCGGCATTCACTACTTCCTTGCCGCCATTCCTCATGAACTCCCGTTCTCTGTCTTCAACTCAAACGTCATTGCGTTCGGTTGCGTTACGAAGAGTGGCGTTGAGAATCTCGAAGCAGGTCAGTTCCTGTCACCTCTAGTCAATTTTGTCGAGAGACATTTGCAACAATTGGTTCACAACTTCATGTTGTGGAAGTCTCTTCTTGCGTGCAAGCGATCGAATCCTTCTTGCAACTTTATCGTCAATGAGGATTGCGTGCTTTTCTCCGATCAAGTCAAACGTGACATCAACCTCTTTGATGTCGTCGAACTCAACAAGGCTGTGTTCATCCCAGAAATCGGAGGCTTCACGCACCGTCATGTGTTCTTTGTATCCTGCCGGATACTTCTTCTTACTTTTTGCCATAACGTTTTCTCTCTGCGTTTGTCATATCTCGAGCCGACAGAATCAGCGCATCACTACTTGTCTTGTGAATGTAGAATATGGAAAGGTATCTCCCCGCCTCTGTCCTTCCCAGTGCATTGTACAAATCTTCTCCATCAACGTCACCTTTTTCCTTGAAAAGAACCTTCGGTTTTGAGTGCAAGACTTCTTTGACCTCATCTTTTGTGATGTTGTGCTTCCATACGAGTTTGTCTTCAACGTAATCGAGCCAAATGAGGTACCGGATCGTCATACAGCTTTTGGCTATACGAACAATATCGAGTGAATCCCGTGTGCCGCCTTCTTCCCATCAGCCGCGGCATTCACCACTTCCTTTCCCCCGTTGATGCAATCACCACCGGCAAAGTATTTCTGGTTGGATGTTTGAAGGGTGTCAGGGTTCACCCAGACCTTGCCACTCTCGATCTTGAGGTTTGAAATCTGAGCGAGAAACGCCTGCTCGATGTTTTGCCCCACGGACTTGATAATCATGTCCACCGGAATCTGAAACTCGGAATCCGGCACAGGAACAGGTCGTCGGCGTCCTTCTTCATCCCGCTCGCCCAACTTCATTTGAATGCACTCGAGAGCTTCAACATGACTATGTCCTATGATGCGGCTCGGTGCAGTGAGAAATTGAAACTGCACGCCATCACTTTTCGCAAGTTCGTATTCAAAGTCGTACGCCGGCATTTCCTCCTGGCTTCTTCTGTAGATGATCATTACCTGCTCTGCGCCGAGCCGACGTGCTTCGGTTACCGCATCAATAGCCGTGTTACCCGCACCGATAACGGCAACGCGCTTGCCGACATCAATGGAAGTCCAATTCCGCGTTGTGACTTTTCCAATGAAGTCGAGTGCGTCAACAACGCCGGGAAGATTCTCGCCCGAAATGTTCAATCGGGAGGGGAAACCGAGTCCGACGCCGAGGAAAATTGCATCGTGCTTCTGTTCCAGCTCCGCAAGCTGGATATCCCTGCCGACACGCACGCCGGATTGAATCTTCACGCCGAAACTCTGTACGAGCTTCACTTCATTCAATGCGTCTTCCTGCGTCATTTTGTACGGCGCGATGCCCCACGTGTTGAGGCCGCCCGGTTTTTCGTTCGCGTCATAGACGGTGACATCGAACCCGAGCAATGCAGCCTCGGCGGCACATGAAAGACCTGCAGCCCCCGCTCCAATCACACCGATACTCTTGCCGTTCTTCGGCGCCGGTGTGAACAGCGGCGACATGCCGTGTTCAAAGTACCGATCCATCGCGTAGCGTTGGAGCCGTCCGATCTGGATCGGCTCCTCACCACGTTCGTTGTACACACAAGCCCCTTCACACAATACGTCCACCGGACACGCCTTCGCGCACGTAAGCGCAGCCCAGTTCGATTTGAGAATCGTCTTGGCCGAACCCTTCAGATTTCCCGTCGCGATTTTCTTGATGAACGTGGAGATGTCTATATGCGTGGGACAGGCCTTCATACATGGCGAATCGTAGCAATACAAACACCTGTTCGCTTCCGCCGTCGCAGAATTTTCTGTGAACGGGGGGTGAATCTCCGCGAAGTTGGATTCGTATTGTTCGTGTGAAAGCTTGGCGGCAAGATTCTTCATTGAACCTCCGCATCCGCAATGCTCAAGGCTTCGTCCAACGCCCGAACCCCTTCATCAATCTCTTCTTTTGAAACAATCAACGGCGGCGCCACAACAAAGTGGCTGATCCACGCCTGAATAAACACGCCGTTCTTCATCATTTCGGCGGCGACTCTGTCGACAACCAACGGTTTTCCGGACACTTTGTCTGTTTTCGTGTTGAACGGTTCTTTTGTGTCTTGATTCTTCACCAACTCAACAGCCCAGAACAACCCGATGCCGCGGACCTCACCGATGCTCGGATGCTTCGCCTTCAGCGCGTTCAGCTTCTCTCCGAGATACGTTCCCATTTCCTTCGCACGTTGATTGGTATTCAGCCGCTTCATCTCGTTTATCGCGGCAATGGCCGGCGCCAATGTTATCGGATGCGCTTCGTATGTGTGTCCGTGTGAGAAGTAATGATCGTCGAAGTAGTCTGCAATCTTCTTTGATGTTGCGCAGAGTCCGAGCGGAACGTACGCCGCGGTGATGCCTTTCGCTGTCGTAAGAATATCCGGTTTCACGCCCCAATGATTGACGGCAAACCACTCGCCCGTTCTCCCCCATCCGCTCATGACTTCGTCGGCGATGAGCAACACGTTGTACTTGTCGCAGATTTGACGAAGGCGCGGAAGATATTCCCTCGGTGGAATGAGCACGCCGTTGGTTCCCACAACCGGCTCGATGAGCACGGCGGCAACGTCGCTTTCATTTTCGATCATGTGTTCGATGTACTCAACGCATGCAATGCCGCAGCCGGGATAGGTATGCAGCATCGGGCATTTGTAGCAGTTGACTTCGGGGGCAAAGATGACGCCGGGAATTTTTCCCGCCGGTTCCATCGCCCAGCGGCGCGGATCGCTTGTCGCGGCAATCGAACCCATTGTTGAACCGTGATACGAACGATAGCGGGCGATGATTTTCGTTTTACCCGTGTACATGCGCGCAATCTTGAATGCCGCTTCGTTCGCCTCAGTGCCGGATGTCGTGAAGAAGAATTTCTCCAATCCTTCCGGTAACACTTCAAGCAACATCTTGCTCAGTTCGGCGCGCACATCTGTTGCAAATCCTGGTGCAATGAAAGGGAGCTTCCTCGCTTGTTCATCAATCGCCTTGATAACCGCGGGATTCTTGTGCCCCAGATTCGAGCACATAAGCTGCGATGAAAAATCGAGATACTTCTTGCCGCTGCCGTCAACAAAGTAACAGCCTTCGGCGTCGGCGACGTGCATCGGCTTCCAGCCTTTTTGAAAGCGCCATGTGCCGTAGGTATAGCGGGCGGTGAGTTGGGTGATTTCTTGGGAGGAGAGAGTCTTGCTCATGATTTCCTTTTGATGACAATGTATGGGGTCTTCGGTATCCCGGACCCTGAATCCAATCGGCCGACTATTTCAGTTTGGATTGGGTTTGCCACAAGAAATTAGCAGGAAAGAACAGATCACAAATTGTGACCAGTTCTTCGCGTTCCGATTTCGTCAGCTGAGACACTCAGGGTTCAAGATGTCTCTCATATCTCGACAAGTTGCCTGTACATATCCGGCCGCCGGTCGCGAAAGAACTGCCATGTCTCACGAACTTCCTTAATCATATCCAAATCCAAATCAGCAACGACAAGTTCCGACTTGTCACGACTTGCCTGCGCGATGATTTTACCGCGGGGATTGCAGAAGTAGCTTTTGCCGTAGAACTCGCCGATGTTCCACGGCGCTTCAACGCCAACGCGATTGATCGCGCCCACGAAGTAGCCGTTAGCCACCGCATGAGCAGGCTGTTCAAGTTCCCACAAATATTCGGAGAGGCCGGCAACAGTGGCCGAAGGATTAAACACGATCTCCGCGCCGCTCAGTCCGAGACAGCGCGCTCCCTCTGGAAAATGCCTGTCGTAACAAATATACGCGCCTATTTTCGCGTAACGCGTCTGGAACACCGGGTAACCGAGATTGCCCGGCCGGAAGTAAAACTTCTCCCAAAAACCCGGGTCAACCTGCGGAATGTGTGTCTTCCGATACTTGCCGAGATATGAACCATCTGCGTCAATCACGGCCGCGGTGTTGTAGTACACGCCCGTCATTTCTTCTTCATAGATCGGCACGATGATTACCATCTGATACTTCTTTGCAAATTCCTGCATCAGCTTCACCGTCGGGCCGTCCGGAATGCGTTCGGTGGAGTTGTACCATTTCGTTTTTTGTTCCGCGCAGAAGTAGGGACCATAGAAAATCTCCTGCAGGCAGAGGATCTGTACACCTTTTCTGCCGGCATCTTCAATAAAGGGAATATGTTTGTCGATCATTGCCTTCTTGATCACCTCAATCGGCTGATCGTTGGATGTGGCGATAGAACATTGAATGAGACCGCATTTCACGATGCGCGACATTACTGCTCCTGATGGTAGTTATTGTGGTCAGTGGAAAGACGTTTGTGCGTGCTGAAAATAGTAGGCACAATTTTCGTTTATGTCAATACTACTGAAGCACGACAAGCTTCCGGCTGCGGAAAACCCCCTCCGCTTCGAGGCGGTAGAAGTAGATTCCGGCGGAAATCCCTGTCATATCAACTGCGACGCGGTGAAATCCTGCCTGCTGCTGTCCGTTCACAAGTTTCTGAATCGTCCGGCCGAGAACATCATATATAATCAGCCTGATATTCATGTCGCGAGGCAGGCCGTATTCAATGATCGTTGTTGGATTGAACGGATTGGGATAATTCTGCAGGAGAATGATTTCGGTCGGCATCTGGAGTTTATCAACGCCGACCGATGTCGGGCTTACATATTGAAGAACTCGCTTCCAGTAGATCTTGACAGTATCCGAACCAGTTACGACTCTGGCGGTAATCGTATCATCGCCTGCGGTGAGCGGGGCGGTAACCGTTGCCGAGTACGTTCCGTTCCCAAGGTTGTTAACGGCACCGAGCGTCCCGCTTCCGGTTCCATGTAAAAGGACCGTCCGCCCGCTGGAGAGCAATGTATCCGAGTTGTTTTTCGGCGTAATGAGAATTGTTGCAGTTGAAGTTCCGTTGGCAATCAACGTGTCGGGAGTGATGGTGAGTTGAGAGAGAAAGGGATCGACTTTGGTGCGCAGTGAATCTTTCCACTGATTGAATTGCGCACGCAGCAGATCGATGGGATCCACGCCGACGGACGTCGTCGGAATGATTTTTTGCAGGTAAGGAACTCCTCCATCACCAATCCGCACAACTTTGATGAAGCCGGACTGTGACGACGTGTTGCGGACGGCGCATCGCGTATCGGCACCGATGATCTTCGCCGCTTCAAGGGTTGCCATCAAGCGATCTGCGAGCGGACCGGGTGTGCGCAGAAACGTATTTCTCATCGTGTCAATAATGACCTGTCCGGATAGGATATTCCCCTGCACGGCGTAACCGGGGCCGGTTGCATGGTTCTTGTAGTTCGTGCAATTCACGCCCGTATACGCGGCGCTTTCACCATTGCGCCGCAGGTCAACAATTCCGTACTGGCGGATGGTGGGGTTACCCTGTGCATCATTCGCCACCATGTAGTTGATGATTTGTTGGGGTGAGTCGCCTGCCAACATTCGCTGACGTGCGGCAATTTGGTTGGATTCAAGCCACGACGCTTGGGTATGAATTGCGCCGATTCCTTCCAGCACATCGCTCAAAATAAAGGCGCCGACTCCGTTGATCGCGCCTACGCACGACGCACCCGCGCTGCCGATTTCACCCGTCACCGTGTCAACGGCAACGATGGAAAAGGTATCCTGCGCCGGAAGCGATGAAACGGCGGCGAACAGAGCAATTGCTACGTAAACGGTTTTCATGATGGCATGAAGAACTGTTGAGGAAAGTTCTGATGAAGGATAGGAGAAATACGTCAGGAAAGCAAGGAACTACGCCGTGCTCGAGGCCTTGTAAGCGGCAGCTGCCTGAAGATCAACAGAATAGCGCTCTTTGAGGCAGTGAACGCACATCTCTTCTTTTGCCCCGGCACTCGGATACTCCAGAACAATCTCGTACTCATGCACGCCAAACATGCAGCAGAGCCGTTTCCAGATATCCCCGAACGACGGATGATAGATCACCGTTTTACGGGAAGAGATATGCACGCGAATGAATCGCATGACTCGTTATAGATGATGTTGAACTTGAAAAACAGAGGGTGAGATGTGTTGCTGATACAAATATATAACGCGGGCCTCCATAATACAAGGCCCGCGTCACACTTTGAAGAAATTAATTTGCGGTCGGTTACTTGTGAGTGATCACACGGTACGTGAGAACACCGGCTTCGTTTTCCCGATGGCGTCGATGTACGCATCGAAACACATCGCGATGTTACGCAGCAACAACCGGCCTGCTCCTACAATCGTGATCTTGTCGGAACTGATCTCAACCAGCCCGTCATCAACGAAGCGACCGAGTTGGGAAATGGAGCTTCCGAAGTATTCATTGAAATCGATCCCGAACTTCTCCTCCACCGCAGGAATCGTCAGCTCGAGATCACACATCAACCGCATAATGACATACTTGCGGACATGATCATCTTCCGTCATTTTGTAACCGACGTGTGTAGCGAGCCTGCCGGAATCAATCGCTTTGTAATATTCCTGCAGGGTCTTTTCGTTCTGCGCGTAGATGTTTTGGAAATGACTGATGGACGACATGCCGAACCCGTACAAATCAGCGCCGGATTTTGTCGAATAGCCTTGGAAGTTTCTATACAGAGTCTTTTCCTTTTGCGCAACCGAAAGCTCGTCCGTCGGTTTTGCAAAATGATCCATGCCGATGTACTCGTAGCCGTGCGATGCAAGTAATTCAATTGTCATCTTGAGAATATCCAGCTTCTGTTCCGGCGTCGGCAGATCTTCAGGATGAATGAGTTGCTGATGTTTCTTCATCCAGGGGACATGGGCATAGTTGAAGACGGCAATACGATCCGGGGAGAAATGAAGGACTTTCTTCACCGTCTTCTCAAACGACTCGACGGTTTGAAACGGAAGTCCGTAAATCAAATCAAGATTGATCGAATGGAAGTCCAATGCCTCGGCCCATTTCAGCACTTGCAGCGAAAGCTCTTCGGGCTGAATACGATTAACGGCCTTCTGCACCCTCTCGTCAAAATCTTGCACACCCATACTCATCCGGTTGAAGCCGATATGCCGCAACGTGCCGAGATGTTTCTGTGTCAACTCACGCGGATCAATCTCAACACTCATCTCCACTTCGGGATCGACATTGAATTTCGCCTTGATGTACTCGCCAATGTCGAGAAGTTCTTCAGGAGAAAGATGCGTCGGGGTTCCGCCTCCCCAATGGATTTGCGTTACCTTCCGGTTGCGCCCGAGCAACGGCGCAATCATGTCGATTTCTTTTTTGAGATAGCGCAGATATTCGGCAATGCGGTTACGATCCCGCGTCACCATCATCGTGCAGCCGCAGAAGTAGCAGAGCGTGTCGCAAAACGGAAAATGAAAATACAGCGAAATATCCGACGTGACATCATCGGTGTTAGTGTCGAGTATTTCCTGCCTGTAATCTTCTGCCGTAAATGACGTGCTGAATAACGGCGCGGTGGGGTAACTGGTGTAACGCGGACCTGGGGTATCGTACTTTTTGAGTAATCCGATATCAACTTGAGAGAACGGGGCTTGCATCAAACAGAACTCCTTCACTGGTTACGCACAGGTTTTTGCAAACCCAATGCCAAGGAACTGCCTCCAATATAGCCATTTCCGGCTGAAATTCAGCCGTTCTTGACTGAAAGGAGATTCGCCATGCAGAATGTGAGAAGATTTGTCACCTTTTTCCCAGCTTTGGGAAACAGGTCAGGCTGGCTGCCCGACAAGACGTTTCCTCGTATATGCAATCAATCCCCCTGCATCAATAATCGCCTGTCGGGATTTCGGAAGCGGGACGATCTTGAATGTCTTCCCCGTCGTCTTGTTCAGAACGAAGTCGTGGCCGATATTCAATTCATCCCCCTCGTTCGCTTCGATGTCGGGGACTTCCACCAATCGAAGTCCGAGATTGACGGAGTTCTGGAGAAAGATGCGTGCAAAACTCTTCGCAACAATGACAAGCTCGTGACCCTTCAACGTCGAGACGGCCTGTTCACGCGACGAGCCGCAACCGAAGTTCTTTCCTGCAACAATCACGCTGCCCGCCGGAATCTGTTTTGCCTTCAGCTTTCCGTTAAACTCCGTCATATCAGCAAATGCAAACTGCGGCGTCTCCGTCGGCAGCACCGTTGCCATGTAGCGGCCGGGATAAATGACGTCGGTGGAAATGTCGTTGTCAAGCTTCAGCACAACCTGCGGCATGACGGATTCTCCTTCTATGATCCTATGTATTAAATACGAAATGCTAATTTCTAAATCCTAAACAAATTCGAAGTACGAATATCACTCCCGACGGTCGATTTTGAGATTTGGATTTGTTTCGAGCATCAATATTCGTGCTTCGGATTTCCTTCTTAGACTGTCCTTGGGTCTGTAATTGTTCCCGTTATCGCCGATGCCGCTGCTACTGCGGGCGAACAGAGATACACTTCGCCGGTCGGATTGCCCATTCTTCCCTTGAAGTTTCTGTTGGTGGTAGAAAGCGCAACCTCGTTATCGCCAAGCGCGCCTTCATGCACGCCAAGGCACGGGCCGCAGCCGGGATTCATCACGACAGCGCCTGCGTTCATGAATTCCGAAATATAGCCTTTCCCCAATGCTTGTCGGTAGATCTTCGCCGAAGCAGGAAACACCAGCATGCGGACATTCTTCGCAACCTTCTTGCCGTGAAGAATTTTCGCCGCAATCTCCAGATCGTCAAGGCGGCCATTTGTGCATGAACCGATAACGATCTGGTTCACTTTCACGGTGTTGATCTTGTCAATGGGTTTCACATTGTCAACTGTATGCGGGCATGCAATCTGCGGCTTCAAATCCGATACATCAATATTGATGATCTTTTCATACTGTGCGCTCGCATCCGGTTGCACGAGCTCGACGTCATTCGTTACTCCGGCCTCATGACGCAAATAGCGGAGGGTTTCATCATCGCCGGGAACAATGCCCGATGTCGCTCCGGCTTCAACAGACATGTTGCACAACACGAGCCTGCCGGATGTCGGCATGGCATCAATCGTCTCGCCGCCGAACTCAATCACCTTGAAGTTTGCCCCTTCCGCCCCGATCTTTCCGATCAAATGCAGAATCAAGTCTTTGGCGCTGACGAACTCGGGAAAATGTCCCGTCACGTTCACGCGTATCGTCGCGGGCACCTCGACATTCAGCACCGTGCCGAGCGCCCACACGCTCGCCATTTCCGTTGCGCCAATGCCGAACGCAAACGCGCCAAGCGCGCCGTGACTCGTCGTGTGCGAGTCCGTTCCGACAACAACATAGCCCGGACGAACATAGCCGTTTTCCGGAAGGATCTGATGACAAATCCCGCCGACATCGCCGCGAATATCGTGGAACTTGCGGATCGCGTACGATGCAACAAAGTCACGGATCTTCTTCTGGTTCGTTGCCGTCTTGGGAGATTCGGCGGGCACGCGGTGATCGAAAATGATCGCGACCCTGTCATGATCCCAGACTTTCGGTTGACGATCGGTTCCTTTGTAGATTTCCAAGAATTGGTTGATAACCAGCGCTGCATTTTCGTGCGACATCGCCAAATCAACTTTCGGCTCGACAACTTCTCCCACTTTCACCGATGCGCGCCCCGTTGCTTTCGCCAGAATTTTCTCTACGACAGTCATTCCCATAGAATCCTCATTCGTATCAATAGATCATGTTTGACTCACACCACCCCTTGTTGTTTCAACGCTTCAATCTTCTCACTTGAATATCCGATCTCACGCAAAATCTCATCGGTATGCTCGCCGAGTGTGGGCGGCGGGCATTCGACTTTGCCGGGCGTCTTTTCGAATTTCGCCGTCAAATTGAACAGCTTCAGTTCTCCAATTCCTTCAGCAGGAATTGTCGCAATCGTCTCACGATGCTTGATCTGCGGCTGCTCAAGCGCATCCTGCAGGCTCAGAATCTCGCCTGATGGCACACCGCGTTTGTTCAGCACTTCAACCCACCATTTAGTCGGACGCTCTTTTAGCTTCGCTTCGAGCAGCGGCGTCAACTCTTTTCTATTCTTCTTTCGGACATCACGCTTTTGAAACCGTGGATCGGTTTTTAGTTCCGGCACGCCGAGTTCTTCTGCAACGGCTTCCCATTGTTCCTGCTTGTTGGCGGCAATGTTGATGTAGCCATCTTGCGTCACAAACACGCCGGACGGCGCGGCAGTGAAGTTGTCGTTGCCCATAAGCACAGGCGGCTGTTTGCCGATGAGCCAGTTTGCCGCAACCCAGCCCATCAGCGGCATGATCGAATCGAGCAACGCGATGTCAATGAATTGTCCCTCGCCCGTTCGCTCGCGATAAAACAGCGCGGCCATGATTGCAAAGGCAGCGTTTAATCCACCGACCGTGTCGCAAACAGGGAAGCCCGCACGCAACGGATTCAGCCGTTCGTCGCCGTTGATGGCCATCTCACCGCTGAGGCCCTGAATGATCTGATCGTACGCGGGCTTCATGGCATCGGGACCTGTTTTGCCGAAACCCGATATGCCGCAGTAGATGATTTTCGGATTGACGTTCTTCAGCACGTCGTAGCCGACGCCGAGCCGATCCATCACATCGGGACGGAAATTTTCGACGACGACATCGGCTGTTTTCACGAGCTTCAGGAAAATGTCCTTCGCTTCTTCTTGTTTGAGATTGAGAGTAAGAGATTTCTTGTTCGCGTTCTGTGCAAGAAAACTCGTTCCCATCAGCTTCTCGTTCAACTCCGGAACGTTGCCGAGCTTCCGGGCAAGATCGCCATCCTTCGGATTTTCGATTTTAATGACTTCGGCGCCGAGCAACGACAGATGCAGCGTCGCAAACGGTCCGGAGAGGACGTTCGTGAGGTCGAGGACTCGTATTCCTGAGAGAAGTTTTTGATCAGATTTCATAGCACATTGTTGCTTGCGCGTCCATTCAACGATTGATACCTCCCAAGGCAAAACTCAACGTTCCGCTGAAACGCGAGAACCTCAGCTTGACAATTTTCGGGATACAGCCGAAGGAGAACGTCATCGCTTGATTGGTGTTGAACGTCAAATCCAACGTACGATACGAAATACTATCGGCTTGGATTTCAACTGAAGCGACACCCGAAGAATAGCCCGCTACTGCAAGACTGAACGCAAGCGAATCACACGTAAACGAGAGCGGAACACTCTGCTCCAGTGTGAAGTTTTGCGCGCTCACGAAATAACTGAACCCGTTTGGTCCGCTCGAAAACGACGGGTTGTTGAAGCTTCCCGGCTGCACAACTTCGTTCTTTGTGCATGAGAGGGAAAGCACTGTCATTCCGACAAATAGTAAGGCAAGGAGAGACTTTTTCAGAGGGGACATTTTACACCTCCTGAGTCCTTTGATGAATAATTCGACCAGTTCTATGCACCATTCCCGGCATCTCTCTTCCGAAAAAGAGTGCAATATCTGCTGCCGTAGTAATCAAATTGTCGAGAGAGAGATCGTCGCGCAGACCCATCTGGTGCAGCATGTGCACAAAGTCCTCTGTACACGTATTGCCACCTGCAATTTTCGTGAACGGGCAGCCGCCGAGTCCCGCCACCGACGATTCGAACGACGTTACGCCGACCTTCATCGCCGCATAGCAGTTGGCAAGCGCAAGGCCGTACGTGTTGTGAAAATGACAGGCGGCTTCAATGTTCTCGTCATATTCTAAAATTGCGCTGAACATCTTCTCCACGTGATCAGGCGTTGCGTGTCCGGCGGTGTCGGCAAGACTGATGTTGCGGAGTCCTGCTTCGAGATACTGTTCAACTATTTTCATCACCCGTTCCTGCGGCACATGTCCCTCGTAGCCGCAGCCGAACGCAGACTGCACAGAAACCTGCACCTTTCTCCCCGAAGCTCCCGCCAGCTTCGCCATTTCAATGATGCGGCCCGTCGCTTCGGTAACAGACATTCCGGTGTTCTTCTTGCTATGTGTCTCGCTTGCCGAAACTCCCATGCAAATCATCTCGACGTCGCATTCAAGCGCCCGTTCCAACCCCTTCTCATTCAACACAAGGGCGGAGAGAATTGTATTAGCCGGCTTCTGTCCAAGGAAGTGACTGAACAGCTTATCCGTATCCGCCATTTGCAGTACTTTGTCTGCACGAACGAACGATCCGACCTGAATGATGTCCACGCCCGATGCGATCAAACGCTCGATCCATTCAATTTTCTTCTCGAGCGGAACAACCTGCTTTTCCATCTGCAAGCCGTCCCGCATTCCTACTTCATGTATGATGATGTCTTTCATGACACCTCCGCGTCAGAATCTAATACGCTACATGCTGTGCGATGGCATTTGCCATATCGAGCGTCGAGCTTGTTCCGCCCATGTCGTACGTGCGGACTTTGCCCTCTTTGATTACCGATGCAGTTGCTTTCTCGATGCGTTCTGCTTTCTCCGTCTCGCCCAACCAATCGAGCATCATCTTCGCCGCGAGAATCGTGGCGATGGGATTCACTTTGTATTGTCCGGCGTACTTCGGTGCTGAACCGTGAGACGGTTCGAACACAGCAAGCTTCTCCCCGATATTTCCCGAACACCCGAACCCCAGGCCTCCGACCATTTGCGCGCCGAGATCGGAGATGATGTCGCCGTAGAGGTTTGGAGCGACAAGCACATCATAGCTGTGCGGATTTTTCAGAAGCCACATGCAAATCGCATCAACGTTGGCATCGTCCATCTGGATTTCGGGAAAGTCCTTCGCCACCTTCTTTGCTTCTTCGAAGAAGAGTCCGTCCGTTGCGCGCACGACGTTCGCCTTGTGAACAACGGTGACTTTCTTCCGCCTGTGTTTCCGTGCAAAATCAAACGCCGCTCGAACGATCCGCTCCGAACCTTTTTGTGTGTTCACCTTGCAGGAGATTGCATAGTGGGTTAAGGGCAGATCGTTGAACGGCGCAAATGGTTTTGAGATTCTTGCAAGAACATCGGCAAGTTCCTGCGGCACGGGACTGAATTCCACTCCGGCATAGAGATCTTCCGTGTTCTCGCGGAATACAACAATATCAATTCCTTCTCTGAAATTGAGAGGATTGCCCGCGTATGCTTTGCAGGGACGCAAACATGTGTAGAGATCGAACAGCTGTCGCATGCGGACGATGGGCGAACGGTAGGTTAATCCCTTCCCTTTCAATTCGGGGACGAGTTCCTGCTCGGCGGCTTTCACCGGTTTGGAAGTGATCGCGCCGAACATCGCTGCATCAACGTTCTTCAGCAAATCGACTGTTCTTTGCGGAAAGGCATCGCCTTCTTTGCACCAAAACTCCCAGCCGATATCGCCGTGGATGTAGTTCACGTCGATCTTGACAGCATCCAACACGATTTTCGTTGCGTCCATGACATCCTTCCCGATACCATCGCCGGGAAGCCATGCGATATTGTATTTTGCCATGCAAATCCTCTTTCATTCAATAGTGTTCAGTATAGATAGTTCTACAGCGATGCACATCGCCACGATGGACGATGAGAATTCCCACGCCATCACGGCGATCAGCGATCGTAAATAAGGAACAGAATACTTCTACGCCTTCGCGGCCGAATGCGCCTTGTGTTCTTCCCACGAGTGAATCAGCGATTCGGCACCTTCAACGCCGAGGCCGATTCCCAACCCGATGAGAAGTCCGTCAACCCAGTTGTCGCGAAAGAGGGATGCCGGCAGCATTTCCACTCCGGTAAGTACCGCAACCAACAGTGTCAGCAACACAAACATGATGCTATACACGAGGGCAACAACCGTGAATTTCGCCTGGCGGAAATGTGCGAGCTTGCGCTCGAACGTGAATGCGAGCGCAACAACAGGCATGTTCACCCCGAACGACCAGACAAGCGCGTTCACCCACGGAAACCACGCCGTTCCGATGATGAATTGAACCGTACTCACAACGATCGCTGCGACCACCGTTTCCGAAACGTTGCGGACGTGATAGAATGCAAAAATGAATGAGCCGCTCAACCCGAACGAGAAGAACGCAAACGCCACGGATTCCGGTTTCATGACGCTCCCGCCATAGAAAATCAATCCCACAGCAACACTCGCGGCAGTTCCTGCAAACGTGATAAGAAAGAGCCTAAAGATTTGTGTCCAGTTTAGTTTCATATCAGCCTCCTGTGAAAGAGTTGATTACTCCTGTATGCACAGCACGCAAGCGATGTGGAGTAGTGCCGCTTGCGCTTGTCGAGATGGAACTCACCTCCTTGCGAGTTCGTTACGAGTTCCGTTTCTACGGTCTCAATCCGCCATGCCGGCTTCTTCCTGCCGTTCGATGCGGAGTTCCTCCAATTCCTTCCGCAACGCATCCGCATGACCTTGTTCCATTTCGGAGAGTTGCAGCAGCATCTCCCGCGTGTGCGGATTGCCGGCCAGTGCGGCGGCATTTTTATAGTAGTCTCGCGCGTACTCTTCATCTGCTATTGCGAATTCGAAGATTTCCTCCAACGTCGCTTCTTTCCAATCTATGTCGTCATGTCGCTGATGCGTCATGCTTGCCTCCGTTTGTCAGGTGAAGCTGTCCGTTATGCGGTCAATCGCATCGAACTTCGCTGCAAGAATCGATCGTTTTTCCTGAAGCAAACGCAGCGAATGCTCTCTGTCCTTGATCATGTCCTCAAGCAGGACGCGTACATCGGGGTAGTCGCAGTTCTCGGCAAAGCGTCTGTATTCTTTGATCGCTTCCTTCTCGCGATGCTCGGCGACTTCCAGCGCGCTGCAAAGCCCTTTGCACGAGTGAACGCAGGTCATGTTCATGATTCATCCTCAGTTATGATTACGAATTGGAGATTACAGATTACCGTGGGAGAACCTCCGCAGTAATCCGTAATCAGTAATCTTATCTATACTTCAACATTCGCCACCAACTCCTGTCCGCGGCGCAACGCTTGCTCATTCAGCGGCAGCAAGTGATGATAGCGTTCGGGCAACACCTTCTTCAGCGCCGCCATAACGGAATCCAACGCAACGACGTCTTTTCGAGCGAGGAAAGCGCCGAGCACGATCATATTCATGATTTTCGAATTCTTCATGTTCGATGCTTCTTCACTTGCCGCTATCGGCTGCACGTCGATATCCGTACGAGTCGGCGGATTGATAATGTTGGTGGATTCGTAGATCAGCAGGCCGCCGGGTTTTACCGCCTTCTCGAACTTGTCGAGCGAGGGTTGGTTCAGCGCGACGACAGTGTCAAACGTCGTGATGATCGGCGAGCTGATGCGCTTATCCGATACAATCACGATGCAGTTCGCCGTTCCGCCCCGCATTTCGGGTCCATACGACGGCATCCAGCTGATTTCTTTCTTTTCAATCATAGCGGCATAACCGAGCGTCATCCCCATCGAGAGGACGCCCTGTCCGCCGAAGCCTGCGATAAGTAGTTCGTGTGTCATTCTTTTCCTGTATTCATATTAGAAATAAATACTCAAGCCGAATTTGACGGCGTTGCCGCTAATCTGCCATCCCTTTGAGGTTCTTTCGAACTTGAAATCATAAAACGTGTTCGTGGAGTTCTTCGACTTTTCCGACACTGTCTCCGTGGAATACCTGACGGACAAACCGTACTCCGCATGAAGCGAGAACCGCGTTGAAGCAAACCATTCAGCTCCAATGAGCCCTGAAGCTCCGAAAGACCATGTTGTGCCCTGCTGTTCAAATGTCCTTCCACTAGAAGCTGGATTAAGCAAATCCAGATCATCAATCTGACGAGTAGCCCTTGAATGCGATACCAAAGGTCCAAAACCAAAGTACAGATTCACCTCATCCTCCGGATTGGGATAAACATGATATTGTGCATCAATCTGAATGTTTTGGCCTGTTCTCGACGTGCCCGCAGTGTTTCCTCTATACATCGTATCAGCTGCGAAATAGCGATAGTCTACATCCTCCTTCGATCCATCAATTCCAATTGAAATTCCGAATCGAAGTGCGCTATTGGGACCTAACTGGCATTTCCCAGAAATGGCTGTGCCTTGGAACGACGTAAGGGTTAAGTTGTTGCTGATTTGAAACTGCAACGCCCAAGCCCCTTCCTTGAGCGAGTTGTGAGATTGAGTTTCCTCCGTCTGTGCAGAAACACGTACTGCGCCGAACGAGGCCGCAAGCATCACAACGAGGACGATATGCGAGTAGTGTTTGCGTAGCATGATTGAATTCTCCTTCTTCGTGTTGTCTCTCCGTTTGAATAGCGGTTGAAAGTTTTTTACTTCGGAACCTTGATTTCTCCGGGAGGATAGAGCGGGAACATATTCTCCTCCATCCACTTGTTTGCCTGCAACGGCGTCATCTTCCAGCCGCTCGGGCAGTTGGAAACGACTTCGATGAAGCAGGTTCCCTTCTTTTCTTTTTGATATTGGAATGCCTTCGTGATCGCCTTCTTCAGATAGCGAACGGCATTCGGTGTGTGAACGGAATTTCTGCTCACGTAGTATGCGCCGGGAAGCGTTGCCACCATTTCGGTAATCTTCATCGGAAAGCCGGCAGTTTCCACCGTGCGTCCGGCGGGCGATGTTGTGGTTTTCATGTTCAGCAGCGTTGTCGGAGCCATTTGCCCGCCCGTCATGCCGTAAATCGCGTTGTTGATGAACACCACAAGAATATTCTCGCCACGGTTGACGGTGTGAATCGTCTCGGCAGTTCCAATCGCCGCAAGGTCCCCGTCGCCCTGATACGAGAAGACATATTTGTCAGGGAGAATGCGCTTGATTCCCGTCGCCACCGCCGATGCACGACCGTGCGCGGCTTCCTGCATGTCAACGTTCATGTAGTGATAGGCAAAAACCGAGCAGCCTACCGGCGCAACGCCGATTGTCTGCTCCGCAATGCCGAGTTCATCAATCACTTCCATCAATACGCGATGGGCAACGCCGTGTCCGCAGCCGGGACAATAATGCAAACGCATGTCGGTAAGCGTGTCGGGTTTTTCGTACACGCAATCCATGTTTGCGATTTCGGGTTCGATCAAATCGAGAGTTTCGAGTGACATATCAGTATGCCTCCGCGGTCTGTGCTACATTCTTCCGTATCAATTTGTCAAGCGCTTTGACAATTTCTTCCGGCGATGGGATAATGCCGCCCATGCGTCCGTAAAACTCAACCGGCACGCGGCCCTCGACGGCAAGCCGAACATCTTCCACCATTTGCCCGGCGTTCATTTCCACAGTCAGCATTCCCTGCACACGCCCGGCAAGATCAGCCAACGCTTTGGAGGGAAACGGGTAAAGGGTTTGAGGCCGCAACAGCCCGACACGAATTCCCTGGTCACGCGCCAACTCTACTGCACGATGCGCGATGCGCGCAACGAGTCCGTACGCGACAATGAGAAACTCTGCATCGTCTGCATCCATCAATTCGTAACGAACCTCGTTCTCCGTCACTTTGCGGTATTTTTCTTGAAGATGGAGATTGATCTCTTCCATCTTTTCGGGCTGAATATGCAACGACGTGATGATGTTCCGGGGACGTTCTGCCGGTTTGCCGGTTGTTGCCCACGGTTTCACAGGGACATGATCTTTGGGATCATACTCACGGAATTCGACCTTCTCCATCATCTGTCCGAGAGCACCATCGGCAAGAATCATCACCGGATTGCGATACTTATCCGCAAGATCGAAGCCGTCGAACACAAAGTCCGCCATTTCCTGCACGCTCGCCGGGGCGAGAACAATAAGCCTGTAGTCACCATGCCCGCCGCCTTTCGTTGCCTGGAAGTAATCACCCTGCGACGGCTGAATGGTGCCGAGGCCGGGTCCGCCGCGGTTTACATTCGCGAGAAGACAGGGAAGCTCGGCACATGCGATGTATGACAAGCCTTCCTGCATGAGACTGATGCCGGGACTTGACGACGAAGTCATGACGCGGGCGCCCGCGCCGGAAGCTCCGTACACCATGTTGATCGATGCAACTTCACTTTCGGCCTGCAACACAATCATGCCGCGCTTTCGCCCTTCGTCGGCGAGGTACTCCAGCACTTCCGACTGCGGGGTGATAGGATAGCCGAAGTACGCCTGGCAGCCCGCACGGATAGCGGCTTCTGCAAGCGCTTCGTTTCCTTTCATAAGTCTGATGTTGTCATTGTCAGCCACGTTGGTTCCTTTCTTCTTGCAGTGAAAATTAACAGTTTGAACATCCGTGAAAACACAAAACGCCGAAGGCACGACCATGCTGACTCCGGCGTTCTGATTTTGAAATAACATTTTCTCTTCTTGTCACATGACGATGAACCGTCATGCCGTTTACATCAAGGATGATACATCATCTTCAAGAAACATCCGTCATACCGGCTTTCTACCGTGCCTGCGTCTTCTTTCGTCGCCGGCGCATCGGCGGAAACAGCGGCCTGCGGCCCCGTTCATCCTCCTCCGTTGTTCCCTGAAACACCCATGCAATCACGTACACGAACGCGAGAAAGCCAAGCACAAGCGTTATGATTTTGATGAAGGCTGCGAGTTCCATGGTTTCCTCCTTTCGGTGGAATGATTCGGCCAGGCTCTACGAGACTGTAACCGTGATATCCTGCTTCACGTTGCTGATCGTCGCAACAGGCGTTTTGCCTTTCTTTTTCTCCCGATAGACGGTAATCACCGCATCGGGACACACGAGCGCACAGTTGACGCAGCCTGTGCAGTTATCCTTCACAAGCACCGCATAGTGGTACCCTTGCTTGTTGAGATGGGGTGATAGTTCGATGCTTCCCTGCGGACACGCTTCGATACATAACTCACACCCTTTGCAGGTTTCAACTTCAAATTTGACTGTTCCTTTTGCCATGTGTTCTCCTTGGTTCTGCGCTTGTCTAACACGTGAAATACTGTTCTCTTGCGAAATCCTCCAACTCCGGCCGGAATTTCGGATGCGCTATACTGATCAACAACTCAATACGTTCACGGACTGATTTGCCGTGAAGATTTACAATACCGTATTCCGTGACAACGTAGTGAACATCGCCACGCGTTGTTGTCACTCCGGCTCCCTCTCTCAGATGCGGCGTGATGCGGGAAACGGTATCATCCTTTGCGGTCGAAGGAAGGGCAATGATCGGCTTGCCTCCTTCGGAACGTGACGCCCCACGAATGAAATCCGTTTGCCCGCCGAAACCGCTGAAGAATTTGTAGCCCATCGAGTCGGCACACACTTGTCCGGTCAAATCGATTTCGATTGCCGAGTTGACGGCAACCATTTTACGGTTGCGCGCAACCGTAAACGGATCGTTGGTGAACTGTGTCGGGCGAAACTCCATAAACGGGTTATTGTCGATATAGTTGAACAATTCGTGCGAACCGAGCACGAACGAAGTCACGGTTTTCCCGGGCAGTAATGTTTTCCGTTGGTTGGTAATCACGCCCGACTCAATCAGCGGAATGATGCCATCCGATACCATTTCGGAGTGAATGCCGAGATGTTTTCTATCGGTCAGGAACTTCACCGTTGCATCCGGGATGCGTCCGATGCCGAGTTGCAACGTTGAGCCGTCCTCAATCAGACTCGCAACATTCTCGCCGATTTTCCTGTAATTCTCCAATTCTTCCGGCGTTTCGTCACCTTCCATCTGCGGAAGCTCGCGCAGGGGCGTATCCACCTCAACACAATAATCGATTTTGTTGATATGAATAAAGGAATCACCGAGTGTCCGGGGCATATTGGAATTGATTTGGGCAACTACAACTTTTGCAACATCTGTTGCCGTCTTTGTGCATTCAACACCGACTCCAAAACTGCAATATCCGTGTTCGTCGGGCGGCGAAACCTGAATGAGCGCAACATCAATACGGTAGTTCTTGCTTTGAATCAGTGACGGAATTTCCGAAAGAAAGATCGGTGTGAAATCCGCCCGGCCCTCGCAGACCGCCTTCCGGACATTCTTTCCGATAAAGAATGCATTGTGCCGGAAGTGTCCCTTCATCTCGGGGCGGACATACACCGCTTCGCCGACGCCGAGCAAATGACAGACTTCAACATCGAACAACTCTTCGTAGCGCCCGACCATCGCATCCACCAGCACCTGCGGAACAGCACAGCCGGGATGAATGTAGACGCGGTCGCCCGAACGGATAACAGAAACGGCTTCTTCCGCACTGACGAATTTTCTTTCGTATTTTGATTTTATTGCCGGTGAAACTGAACTGTAGTGCATACTCCTGTTCGATCCTTTCCTGCAACTAATGGGTTTCGTCTAACGATACTGCAAGATCCCTGATGATATCTTCCGGTTTCTCGAGTCCGGGCGCCAGGCGAATTCCGCCGGGATTCATTCCTGCCGCCATTTGTTCTTCGGGAGGAATTGCCGAATGCGTCATCGAACCGGGATGCTCAATCAGCGTTCTGATGTTGCCGAGACTGACGGCAAGCGTGATGCAATACGCGTGCTTCGCCACGTGGTTGATGAAACGTTCTGCACGCTTGAGGCGATCGGCCGGACTTTCGCCCTTCATCACGAAGTAAAGCATCGCGCCCGGGGCAAAGTTGCCGTCGTAGTCAACCATTTGGCGTCGCGCCAGTTCCGCTTGACCAAATTGCGCCAACCCCGGATAGTGGACACATTCAATTTCCGGGCGCGTTGTGAGAAACTCTGCAACCCTTTGCGCGGTTGCCTGCATTTGTCGCATCCGGACGGCCAGCGAGGGCAATCCCTGCACAAGCACGGGCCACGCCGCCTTCGACGACAACACGCCGCCGAAATCTTTGCGGTACAACATCAGCCTGTCATGACTCCACTTCGGACCGATGACAACTCCGCCGATGTCGGTTCCGAATCCCCCGATGGCTTTTGTGAGCGAGTGAACGACGAAGTCAATCCCCAAAGAAATCGGGCGCTGGCAGAACGGTGTTGCAAACGTGCTGTCAACAACCGTATAGATCCTCTCTTCTTCCGATCTGTTCCGGTTCAAATCTTTCACAATATCCGCAACGGCTTTCAAGTCAATGAGGCGAAGTGTCGGATTGACGGGTGATTCGAGATATACAACACGAGTGTTTTTTGTGACGTGACGGAGAATCACATTCGGATTCGTCATGTCAACAAACGCTGTTTCGATCTTGAGCCGGGGATACCAGTTCGTCAACAGCGAGTACGTGCAGCCGTACAACGTTTTGTGCGCAATGATCTCGCTGCCGCTTCCCGTCAGCATTCCTAAAATGCCTGAGATTGCCGCCATGCCGCTTGCAAACGTAACGGCAACATCCCCGCCTTCAGCATACGCGAGATTCTCTTCCAGCATATCCTTGTTCGGTTCGCCGAGCCTGTCGTAGATGTAAATGGGAGCCTTACTCCTGACGGTAACTTCGTCGCTTGAATGCGCAAACTCCGCAAATCCCTCTGCGCCGCGTTGTGCCGAGTCGAGACGGAACGTTGCCGACGACGAGATGGGCGGGAGAAGATGGTGGCTGTAGTCCCATCGCGGATTTTGCGATTGTCCATAGATCAAATGAGCTTCAACCGAATGGCCGTCTTCTTTCTTGTTGAGTTTTTCTGTCGATTTCATAACATCACCGTAGACTTGTTTATCAGCGCAAAATGCAATCTTCCACCGGTCTTCTCGGACTCGGCGCCGGTTGGTCCAACGAATACCCGATGCGGAGCAGAAGTTGCGGCAACATGCCCAAGCCGAGTATCTTCTGCAGGTGCAGTCGTGCTTCCGGTATTTCGATCGGCATGTTGAAGAAGCTGAATTGCAACCCGTCACGCGTCAGGCCGAGAAGAATTCCCTCCAGTGTTTCCCCGACGCCAAGCCATGCCGGAATGGAATCTTCACTATACAGAACGAGAAGCGCCGGCGCCTCACGGCAGAGGCGCTCGTCGTGCTTTGCCCGTATTCCACCCATATCAATTGTCTTCACTGCCCACGGCGCAACGGTCGAAGGCAAATCACCGATTCCAAAGGAAGCGCCCGTCATGCCGTCGGGCTTCTGTGTTGCGTTCGGACGAAGCCATTCGCCGAGTTCCTTTCTGAATTCCGGATCGGCCTGTTGAAGGCGGTCGGCGTGTGCTACCAGTTTTGCCACCGCTGCATTCCTTTTCGAATCTGTCGAGATGAAGATGGAAGCCTCCGATTCTTCTCTCGCTTCGCGATATCGTTCCATTATTACGTCCGGAACACGTGCCGCCAGAAACGCATTCCGGTTGGTGTGCCGACGGGCAATGACAGGAAACAACTGCTCAATCTTTTTGTCTCGATTACTCTGCAACGAGGGAGAGAGGGAGACAAAGGCAATCGGCATTTCGCTGTCGCCGCTGAAATTGTAATCCGCACGGACATCAAACCCGAAGTGAATTGCGGCAATGCGCAAATTCATAATCGCCGCTCCGACACCCATCAACAATTCCCTGTTGCTCGGATCGGCAACCGGAAGCCGCCGTGTGTAATCCGCATACACGGCAATCCCGTTATCGAACAGCCGGAACAACCAAGGTTGCGTGTTGTGGCTCGACGGTGCAAGAATTGCGTATCGCAGCAAATGCGTGAACCGTTCTTCATGAGGCCCGTTTTGCGGAAACGCGAGGTTCTCCACTTCATACGGGGTTCTCAAAGGATCATACGCGTCTGCCTTCATCACTTGTATATCATCAACCTCGATTGTTGCCATGATCATCTTCTTGAAGCTGTGGCTCAGCCACTTCATCTTCCGACCGGATTGCGTCGAGCGGGCAATCTTCTTTCGCCTCCAATACCAATTCTTCTTCTTCACTGTCAACAGGCTGCTTTCCGACGAAGTATGTGTTTGTCGGTTTGTGAAACTCGAAATTGTCGGGTGCCACAGCCGCGCAGTACGCGCAGCCGTCACACTCTTCTGTTGTGTGATATTTTCCCGGCACATTCTCCGGTAGTTTCGCCGCTTCGCTCATGGTGTTTACGCCTCCTTCAAGCGTTTGAACATTGCTATGAAAAATCCGAGGGTCATGATCACCGTCCCCCCCCAGAGAAGATTGATATACGGTTTGATGCTCGCTTCGACCACCAGTGTTTCCGGTGTTGACGATTCAGACTCGCCGTCGCGATGGAGCGTGACTGTTATCGTGGAGGGCTCAGTGCCCATCCCGACATTCAATGACACAAGCTGGATTTCGCCGTTTACCAGCTTGGAGGGCGTCGAGGTGTAATGGGGTTCTCCGTTGCCCGAATAGTGCATCGCAGGGACAACGGTTTCGCGTGCCGAACCGTTAGTCAATTCAAGCACCGATCCGATGGTCATACCTTGCGAGCTTGCCGCCATTCCTTCCTGCGAATGGTCATTCATATCAAACTTGACGAACTTTGCTTTCACGTCACCCCATACAACGGTTTCGCCTTTCGGCATCGTGTACGTGTCGTGGGTATGTGATGCATGCGCGTCGTCCTGCTGCAGGGAAACAGGTGAGACGTACACATCCTTTGTCAGAAACGACACGATGTCCGGGTTACGCATCAGGCCTTGCTGGCCGGCATCGAACATGACCGGATCGAGCAGGAATGTCTTTCCATCTTTTTCCGCCGCCACATGAAAAGCAAATTTGCCATCCCCGGTCGGGTGATAGCCTGTGTATGTCATCGTATAACCGAGAACCTGCTGCGGCTGATTGAGGGGGAGGGAAAGGTGTTGCGAACTGCTGTACTTGCCCGTCGCAATGATACCGAGGAACATCAACGCAAGCCCGAGGTGGGCAAACTTTCCGCCGAGCAGCAACACGTTGCCGTTCATTGTTCGCGCGCCGGTTTCTATGTTAACGAAGAACGCAAACGTAGCAGAGAAGGCGAACAGTGCAAACATCCAATCCCTCACGCCGATAAACCAGAGCACCGCCGTAACGACAACCGATGCGAGAAGGGACATCATTGATCGTTTGAGCATTGACTTCCACTCATCAATTCCCCATTGCACAAAAAGACTGAAGCCTATCAACAACCCGATTGCAATGCCGATGGGCAGATGGGTCCTGTCGTAGAACGAGGGCTCGACGGTTGTTTTCGATACAATCGGCAGACTCGTACCGAACAGAACAACAGCCGCGCTGATGAGAAGAATGATCATCCCCGCACCAAGCGCTGTTTCCCTGCTGATGAACGCTGTTTCTCCGTTTTCCGGTCTCAGTTCTTTCCTGCGGGCCGCCATCATGCCGAGCCCGAGAGCCGCAATGAACGCGAGGTACATCACGAGCAACGAATACACAAACATACCGGGATCGGCAAACGAGTGAACGGACGAATCGCCCAACACTCCGCTGCGCGTGAGAAACGTGCTGTACACCACCAGGAAGTAGGAGATGATTGCAAGGAAGAGGTTCGTGCGAACAAACTTCCCGGAACGCCGCTGGGCGAGCAGCGTATGAATAAGCGCAACCGACGTAATCCAGGGAACAAGCGATGAATTCTCGACGGGGTCCCAACCCCAGTAACCACCCCACCCCAACACTCCGTACGCCCAATACGCACCGATGATAAGACCCATGCCGAGTGACACGGAGGCAAACAGCACCCAAGGGAATGCCTGCAGAATCCACTCCTGATAGTCCTTTCGCCACAAGCCGGCAACCGCGAAGCTGAACGGCACCGACATCGCTGCAAACCCGACGAACAGCACCGGCGGATGGATGACCATCCAGAAATTCTGCAACAACGGGTTCAGTCCGCTTCCGTCAGGGGGCATGTGACCAACCGCAGCATCCGGAAACATTTCCCACAAATGGATGAACGGAGTTTTTACCACGAGCAACAACAAGAGAAACGACTGAAGTGCCATGAACACACCCATCACATACGGCTCCGTTTTGCGTTTTGCCGTAAAGGGCGAAAGCCAAAGAGCTATCAACGATGAACAGAGTGCCCAGAACAGAAAACTCCCTTCCTGCCCTGCCCAGAATGTCGAAGCAAGAAGAAAGAACGGCAACGAACGGTCACTGTAGCTGTACACGTAACCGTTTGCAAAATCGTGATTGATAATGAGTGCAAGAAGAAGTGCCGATGCAGCAAGAATACTTGCCACACTGAGCTTCATCCAGACACGGGCGGGATAAAGAAGGAACCGCTGATGATTCGCATTACGATAGTAGTTGAGGCTCGCCACCAGTGAAGTGACCAACGCCAGAACAGTGACCCAGAAACCGAGAACAGTCATTACAACCTCCAGAATGAATACATGAACACACGGTATCTATAGGTCAACCCGTGTGCCACTGCCCGCCGCAGGCAAACTGCAAATGCGGGCGCTATTCACGACTTTTTGACGTGATGAAAATTCCAACATTGTTGAAATTCCGATTCGTGGGAAACATTTTGCAGGAGTGATAAAGGCAGGAATTACCGGATTTGCGCCGTGCAGGCCCGGTGGCAGCAATCCATTTCAGGCCACAACGAGCAGGCTTTCACAATCCGTATCTCTTTGGGAATGAGAACTGAAGAAACGGCAGCAATCCTGGGGGAAACTGCAACTGTTGCTTGTTGTTTCTTTTCAGGGCAGATGACAAGTTTGCCGCGACTATAACGCTGGTAGGTATCCACTATTGTGGGCATCGCAATCGAGATTGCCACAAAGTTGATGAGAAAGCTGATGACAAACAGAAACTCAATCATCTGATCACCCTATCTGCTTGCCGCGATATGTGATCGCTTCTGAGTTTCTTCAATCACCTCCACGATCAGCGGGAAATACCGGTCGAGCGCACAGTCAACCTCCTCGCGCAGCGAACAACTTCCGTTGGACGATTGATGTTTGCATGAGCCGCATACATGCCTCCGCAACTGTTCCTCGTACGGAATAATCGAATGGCTGTACACAGAATTGACAGCTTCAATAACCGCGGGCAAGTATTCCTTCATTGCGCAGAACCCGTCTCCCGCGATACGGCAGTGACCGTCTCCACTTCCATCGAGGCACCTCACACAAATCCTCGCTTGAAATGCCTCCCAGTATTCTTCTCGCGTCGGCATAACTACAATCCTTTCGCTCAACGGAGCATAAAGCGCTTTCGTCTGCTACCCGGATGCCGCGTCTTTCAGTGCAAACTTAAACGGTATAGACACCCATACTCTTACCGGCCCTTGATTCATCACTGCCGGGGTGAATACAAATCCCATAGCGGCTTCAACCGCCGGATCGTTGAACAGTTCGGCGGTTGACTTTATCACAACCGCTTTCTTCGGCAAGCCATCTTTATCCACCAGAATCTTCACCCACACTGTCCCTTCCAGTCCGGCGCGGATTGCCATATCGGGATACTTCGGGATGACGCGCTTGACAATCTGCGGCTGCTTTTCAACAGGAATGAAGGCATCCATCTCCGGATCATCATCAATGAGAATATCCTGCTGTATCTGGACGCCTTCACCCACTCCGGCGGCTTGCTCAAGCGCGGGTGATGGTGTTGCACTCAGTTCGGCTTGCGTGGCGAATGTTTGTTCGGCGGTCGCTTCCGCATCGGGTACCGGGACGGGAACGCCGATGGACGGCTTAACGTTTGCGGCAACCCCAACTGCGGGCGGCGGCGGCACAGCCGAGATGGACGGAGGCGGACCAAGGTCGCTGTACTTCATAATGCGCACAGATACCATGGGAATATCGTCTTCCGCATTCAGGTATTTGATCAGATAGTACGAGCCCAAGAAAACCGTGTGGACAACAAAAGAAATCACCATACCCTTGAAGTAGTTCTTGTGAAAAACCTTCTTCAGTTCCGATCGTCCGTAGGTCATCTTTTGTGCCCCGGCCTGAGCCGTAGCGGTGATTGCTTCATCTCTCATCGTAATAACTCCTTCCGTTTCGAGCGTGTGCCTGCAGGGAAACCGTTCCCCTTTCATGTAAACCGCAATACTAATGCCAGCAAAAGGAGGGGGAAAACGCCATAAGAGGAAGAGAATAGCGAATCGAACGCGTTCATTTTCTCAATACTGAGAATCCAAACTGATGGAAAGAAACAGGGAAAGGGTGTACTACGGACGCCCTCCATCGGAAATTCGAACGAAAAGAGGCTCGAATATTACCGCGCAAATGCAGCGGCAACGAGAAGGAGAAACAGAAAGGGTAACACGAGCGCAACAAGGCACATCTGAATACGCATGGAAGTAACCACTCCGAAATGTATATCAATTCAACACTTGATGGGGCAATTGATGTGCCATTCCGAGGACACATGATTGGACAGTGAATGACAGAGTATGCACAAGAAGTGAAGCTGCGCCTTCCTAAATCTGGGAAGAACGCCGCGCCCGTTCCTAAAAATGAAATGTCCCGTCTGCCGGAAGGCAAACGGGACATTCACGTCATCCACTATGCTGCGGATCAATAGTCGATCTCAGCGCCGCCGATATTGAGCTTGCCGTTTATGTGTTTGGAGGGATTGATGATCTGTGTGTTGGCATTGACTACATCGCCATGGCAATTCGCGCATGTCCATCCCTGCGGAATAGGAGGATGTGACCCGCCTTCAGCCGCCGTTTTCGGAAGGGCGCGCAACATCAACGTCGGGCGGGATACATCGCCGTGACATGTGCCGCATGCCATCTGACTTCCACTCGGATCGTTCCACACGGGGGCAAACTCAGGATTCCCATTCTTGAAGTTCCCGTGACAATACGTTGACGAGCATTTCAACGTAATCGGGTCGTACACCGGGTTCGGTGTGAACAAGGGAAGATTCGGGCTGTAGTTCGGAGTCCCGGGCTTGTTCGTGACTGTACGGGTGAGTGTGTTATTCATAATCACTTCAGCACCGGGAGTTTGATCGATATGACCCGGAGCATACGTCGGCCCCGGAACCGCATGGCACTCGTTGCAGAGAATAGGGAATGCCAGCGAACTTCCCAGAAAATGAATCTGATGGGCACCGACTCCGCGTGCAGTCCGCGCCGTGTTGCCGCTGAGATCACGCGGCGGTGCAGGATTCGTTGTGCCATGACACGTTACGCAATTTTCCGGTCCTCCGGGTTGATTATGGCACGTTCTGCAAGACGAAGGCACTGTACCGCCGGCGTAACTTGCCCCGTGGCAAGTCTGACACGGACGCATATCCCAGTTGTTCGCTGCAATTGCCTTGCCGTGAAAGTTGGGAGATGACGGATCTTCAAATCCGCGGCCGTGAATATTCGCCCCCGTCGCGTTATGACAGGTGATGCAGGAAACCTGCGAGCTGCCGCCGTTATAATCCTGCCCGTGACACACAAAGCACGACGCAACGGTCGCGCTGCCGGTTTTAAGAACCGTGCCGTGGAAATTCGTCGACGCCGTGTCGAGCCAGCTGTCGAGGTGAACCTGCGTTCCGGGTGAAACCGGGGGCAGGCCCTCCTTCAGTTCTGTGCAGCCATTCCAGAGAACGGCTGCACCAAAGATGATTGTGAGAAGTACAATTCTCGTTTTCATATTCGTCACCACGTTAAGGTGTTCGCAATGCTTGCAGAGATGAGTTGAGCAATGCCTGTGCATACTTCTTATTGTGCATGCCGCGGCTCATGTCATGTTCAATGAAGAAGTAGTTGTAGAGAGCCCCGGCTTTGTAGGCAGGGGATATTCGTAACGGGTTACCCCCACTTGCATTGATGCTTCCCGATGCGGTCACCCAATTCCGCTGGCGCAGCAAAGTGAACAAGGAATGCAGCGAGTCTTCAATTGCCTTTTCGGATGCAAGCAACGTCGCCTTCGTGAACCCGCCCGTTCCGTGGCAGCCGCTCACGTTACATCCTGCCAGAACGAACAACGTATCTGTTCCTGCTTCCGTTGACGAATACCGGATTTTCATCGTGTGCCCGCCTCCGCGTCCGGCACCGAGATCGGGCGGATAGACTTGCGAGGCCATATGGCACGCCACGCAACCTTCTTCCTTGATAGCGGTGTTCAATGTGTGACCGGAATTTTCATACGCCGTTCCCCGGAACTGGAAGCCTCCTGTGCCCATCAGCATCTGCGCCTGAACACCGTAGTGCGGGTACCATCGCGATGATGTGATGACAATGGTATCGGAAGCAGCATACTTCGAGGTATCGGGCCTCGGACTCAATGAACGGGGCTGGTGGCATTGTGCACACACGTTTCCCTTGCCATAATCAAACGTTGCAGCGGAGTACCCAACAATTGTTGAGGCAAGTGTCACCGGATTGGAACTACGGAGAGAGAAGTCACCCCGTGAGTGCGGAGAATGGCAGGCAAAGCATCCGGGTGGGCTGGGGTTGTTCTTCGGCGCCACGATCTGCGATGCAAAATTGTTCTTCCATCGTTCAATAAAACCCTCGGTCGTGTGACATCCGGCGCAATCGGGGCCGTTGCGTTCCAGATCGCCGCCGTAGGCATGCAGCGAACGCTCCCATTGATACCGGCGTGCCCACAGGTAATAGGTCGTATCAATATCGGGGTTATGGCATGAACCGCAATTGATGTTCGGTGCAAATCCTTCGAGGTTCAGAACGCCTGTGGCCCCGTCTTTCCCGTCCTTTCCGTCCTTGCCGTCGGACCCTGCCGGTCCTTCGCAACCGAAAAGCACAAGCGCAACTGCGACCAGCACTGCAAGCAATGCTAATGGGGTGAATGGTTTTTTCATGACGATGTCTCCTTGTGATTCGAAGTATATTCGACTTTGCTTTCTCAACAATCTGTTACTGGAACTACACTCTACCGGACCCGGCCATTATCCATATGGCACGTGAGACACGACGGATCTCTTCCGGTTACATCATGACAGGTGATACATGTTTCCATATCGCGCCGGGCTTCTTCGGCGTGCAGCCCGCCGCCTGAGCCGCGTCCGAGCGTCGTGAACCCCGGAATGCCATGCGATGCAGGTTTAAACCGCAGCTGTGAAATGTTGCCTCCCGTGCTGTGGCATTCTGTGCAGAATGTTTGCACTGAATGGCATGATTGACAATCTGCTTCTCTCGCTTTTGCATCAATGCCGTGCGTAAAGCGGTAATTCAGATCGTGAACGTTCTGCAATAATGTTTGCCTGGGCGAATCCTTTGTCGAGGTTTTGTGTGACGGTTCTGTCGCCAAATCTCTGCCGCGACCGTAGCTGTACGATTTCAATCCCGGATCGAGATGGCATTGCTGGCAGAATGTTTCCTTGTGACACATCTGGCAATCGGCGTTCAACGCTCCGAGACGCGTCATATCGCGATGGTTTCTCGAGAAATCGGATCGTTCATGGTCGGGAGGAATCAAAGTAACAAAATTCGTGTGGCAGGCTTCGCAGGTATTCGTGGCCTTCCGGTCGTTGTGGCATGTGTTGCAGGTCGCCATCGAGGGGAAATTCGCCGCCGATACGTTGGCGACGTTTTCCACGCCGGCGTGGCACGTGGCGCATTCAACCCCCTCCATCGCAACGTGTGCTTCATGCGAGAAAATCAGGTCCCGTTTCACCTGCGGTGCAGCCTGGAAATCACTGGTGTTTTTGTGGCAGTACCCGCATTGAATCATTTCCGGATCGTTTACCTGTTCCTCATGGCAAGTGATACATGCATCATGATTGGCTGCGAGATTGTCGGATGTGAGTTTGCTGGTTTTCGCGGCCGCGTGGCAGGTTGCGCAATCTTCAATTCCCGCTTCTTTGATGTGGAACTCGTGCGAGAATTTCACCGTCGGGACTCTGCCCACTTCAGGAGAACTCCCTCCTGCACTCAGCGGAGATTTCTCCGAAAGAACAACAACGCCAAGCCCGACGGCACATGCAACGAGAAGTATGATGTATCGGCGTATCATAATCTTATCCCTTTACTTGGAAACTCAACCATAGAAAAAATCGCGTCTGCCTCCATGGTTACATGGAGGCAGACAGGAAAAAGACACTCAGCCAACGGCTGTTCCGCATGCCGTGCAACGTCAGGCGGATAATTCGCCACAAAGTTGTATTGCGGGTTATTTCTCTCAGTGTTCATGCAGAGTTCTTTGCGCGTCATTTGTGTCTTTGATTCACAGCCTATCAGAACTGCGTTGTAAACCAGTAGTTGACCTTTCCAAAAACACGGATGTCACTACGGACAATTTTGTTCTGCAGCCACTGTCCCTGCAGGTCGAACGAAAGCTGCGACATGGGACGAAACGTTGCGCCGAGAGTTGTTGCAATGCCCTCTTCACGCTTTGCGTACTTGTCCAGTTTGTACGTGATGTACGCAACCCCCAGCGAGGGGACGAACATATTGTCGAAGAAGGGGTACGTTGCCTGGATGCTTGCATTATCCTGCTCGCCGGCATACCCTGTTGTACCGCGATACGACAATCCGATGTAGCGGTGGACAAGGCCCACCGTATAGCGGAAACCCTTGTCGTCGGAGTACTTCACGTACGCGCCGCGGGCAAACGCCCGCACGTCGGGGAACATGATGTAATCGGCGCCGAGCTCAAATTCATCCACCGACTTCAAATCGAACAGCGAGAAGAACGAATTGTACATCACCCGCGGCTCACGACGAATGAAGTCGCCGCTGACACTCAGGTCATCGAACAAGCCAAGCCGGATACCCAACTGGCCGCGCTGCATTTTCTTGAAATTCAAATCATAATCATACCTGCCGTACACACGGGAAGCGCCGAACCGGTACGACACATCGCCGCTGACGTATTGTTCCTTTTCTGTTTCGGGCATGACATAGACAAGAAAGGGATTGAACAGCGAGTCGGCACGGGAGGCCCAATATCCGATTCGCTCACGATTGCGGTTGATATAGCTGATGCCTACGCGTGCATTCTCGATTGCATTCACGAGGAACTGGCCGCCAACGGTAAAATTGTTTTTCAACTTCTTCCACTCGCGCAATTCGTACTCAACCGGAGTCGTTTGACCGCCGTAGGCTGTAAACCGGAATTTATTTTCCGCAAAACGGAGTGTCAGCAATCCGCCATCGATGGTCCCATTGCCCACACCGGCAAAATACGGAACACGTCCGAACGAAAGATCAGCAGTGTTGAAAATATTCTTCCACTGTCCGTACACATAGTAAAAGCGATAGTCGGGACGTTCATCGAGCGTCTTCTGCAACATTCCCGATACTTGGAAGTGCGTGTGAATACTGAAGTCGGAGAACGCCGCATCGAGAATCGCGGACTGGAACCCGCGCACAAATCTCTTCGAGACATCGACCGTATCGTACTTCTCGTACGTGTAGAACGAGCCGATTAAGCGACCGTTGATGACCTGCGCCGGGGCACTCGCTTGAACCAGGAACGAAATAAGTGCGAAAGAAAGAACGAAAGGAGTGAACGTTTTCATAGGTATCTCAGTAGTGTTTGAGATAGGATATGTCTGTTGCACGGCAACCCGTGTGCCACGGTTAATGAGCCAAAAGTGGCGAATTTATATCAAAGAAAGCCAACTTCCCGACATGCCAAGGCTTCCGGATTCCAATTTTTAAGAGAACTTCTTTGGGATTTCCGACAAATAAGAACTCTTATCGGGAATGTGTGCGCTGTAATCGAAAAAGATATCGCTCTTAGCGGGCCGACCATCTGGAGAATGAAGCGCCGAACCCCGGAAGTGTTCGCCCACCCAGCACCTCCTTGTGCTTCTCAGAGAACAGTTGCTTTCTGCTGCTTTTTCTCAATGCGTCGAATGGTCAGGTATAATGAAACAACCAAAACTGACAGAATCAAGGTCGCTATCCCCAAGCCGAAACGACGGAAATAATACTCGTCAACCGCAGCGTGTGCCTCGCCGTGCACTGTTGAGGCAACGGCAAGCCCTTTTCCGATCACCTCGCTGAACTTCTCGCTGTCAAAAGCATGTACCATCGTCCGTGCTTCCAATCGCGCTTGTCGTGCGTCGCGGAGTTTGTATTTTGCTTCGCTGATCTCCATCCCTTTTTGCTCGGCTTCATCGACCAGCCGTTGAGCCCGTTGTTCATCCGATTCAAGACTGTCGGCAAGAAGCCGCATCAACGCCGCCGCTTGAAATCCCTTTGCGTTGTCTTCTTCACTGTGACATCTGCCGCATGTTGCTTCGGGCGCCGTACCAAGAAGCTCATTCGTCGCAGCGACGATTTCATGATTGCCGTGACAGGTCTCGCATTCAGGCAGCAGTAGATCATCGAACGCCCTTTTGTGCGGACTCGCGGAGAACAAGTCCGCATTCAACGCATGGCATGTGCCACACACTTTCGAAATGGACTCGACGCCGGGGGGAGTCGCTGCATGGTTGCCGTGACAACTGTTGCACGCAGGCGCGCCGAGATCGTGCTTTTGCAGCAATGCAATGCCGTGCACACTTGAGGAGAATTTCTCAAGCTGGTCAGTCGGAATGCCATACTCCTTCATGTACTCCGCGTTGCTGTGGCATGAGCCGCATGTTGCCGGCAGGTTTGTCGCGTACACTTTCGACTTCAGGTCCTTTGCCGAGCGGATGTCATGCGCGCCATGACAGCTTGCGCATTCCGCCACTTTTGCATCCCCCTTCGCGTTGCGCATGCCGTGGATACTTGTTCTATATTTCTCCATCTGATCGACAGGCAACGACGGGTTGTACGACCGCATATAAACGGCATTGGAATGACACGTTGCGCATGTCTTCACTACATGCAACGGGTGCACGGGAGAAGCAGGGTTCTTCGCCGACACTATGCCGTGCGCGCCATGGCATGTTGTACATTGCGCGATATGTTCCTTTCCCGTCACGGCTAATTTACCGTGAACGCTTGTCTGCAAGAACTTCCATTGGTTTACAGGCAGTGCCGAGCCGAATGATTTCATCGTTGCTTCATCCGCATGACATTTCGCGCACGCTTCGGAAATCGCATCGCCCTTCGGTATGCCGATGAACCCGGCGGCTTTGCTCATTGCGCGTTCCATGTCGTCAGATTTGGGGTTTCCGCCGTGGCAATCCGCACACGAGATTCCCTTTGAGGCGTGAATATCCTTCTTGAACAGTTGCGTCGGCTTGTCTCCCAACAATTGATGGCACTTCACACATTCATCCGCTCCGTGCGAGTAGCCTGCACACACAACCAGCAACACCGATATTGCAGCGAGTTGTTTCATAGCAGCCACCCGAGAATAGTGAGAATAATGATGTACCCGACTACAAATATTCCGATGTATGTAATGGTCCGGTTCTGCTCGCCGCGGGCGCTTTTTCTGTCCCAGAAAGGAACCAGCATCCAGAGCAAGCCCGCAATCCCGAATGTCACTATCCCAAGTACTTCTCCGTCAATGAACCAGACGTGCGCAGGGATCATCTTGAGTGTCTGGAACATGAACAGGAAATACCATTCGGGCAGAATTCCCGCCGGAGCGGGAGCAAACGGGTCGGCCTTCTGCCCCAATTCCCACGGAAAGAACACCGCAAGAATCGCCAGAATATTCAACACAATGAGCCAAAGAAGAAGATCTCTGAGCAGGAAATTGGGAAAGAACGGCATCGTCGTTTGTGTTGCCGCGGCTCCACTCTCCGCTCCAATCGGCTCGCTCATGCCTTGTCGTTGAACAAGCAGCAGGTGAATCCCCAACAGCACGGTAAAAATTCCCGGAAAGACTGCAACATGAAAACCGAAGAACCGTGAGAGTGTCGCTCCGGTTACATCTTCTCCTCCCCGAAGGAAGATCATAATCGGTTTGCCGATTACCGGTACTACGCCCGCGATATCGGTGCCGACTTTGGTTGCGAAGAAGGCGAGTTCATTCCACGGAAGCAGGTAGCCGCTGAATCCGAAGCCGAGACCGAGAAACAGCATCAGCATCCCGGTAAGCCACGTGAGTTCACGCGGTTTCCGATATGCCCTCTCGAAGAAAACGCTGAACATATGAACCATCGCCGCAAGGATAAACAGGTTTGCAGCCCAGCTGTGAATCGAGCGAATCAGCCAACCAAACTGCACTTTCGACATGATGAACTGAATGCTCTCGAAAGCAAGTTCTTCCCCGCTTTTGTAGTACAGGAGGAGAAGAATTCCTGTCACAACCTGGATGAGAAAAAGAAACAGCGTGATACCGCCAAAATAATACCACACGGAATGCCGGTGCACGGGAACATATTTCTTTCCCATGAAATGGACGAGGTCTTCGAGCTGTACACGCTCATCAACCCATGCATAGAGTTTTGTCAGGAAGGTTTTCATGATTTCTTCGAGATGAGAACCTCCTCTCCTTGCAGCACAACCCGGTATTCATCAAGAGGTCGAGGCGGCGGGCCGGCTATATTACGGCCGTTGAAATCATACTTGCCGTTGTGGCACGCACACCAGATAACGCCCATCTCCTTGTGGTACTGCACCGTACAATCGAGATGGGTGCATGTTGCATCGAACGCACGGAGTTCACCGGCGGCCGAGCGGACGAGAATAACAGGCTTATTGCCGAACCGGACGATCATGCCGCTGTCTTTTTCAATCGAGGACAGTGTGCCGACTTTAACGCTTGTTACTTCAACTTCGGCTTGCTTGGGTGGTTTGAGATATGCAAAGAGCGGATAGAGAATCGAGGCAGCCCATGCGACGAGGCTGCCGCCGAGAATGAGTTTCAGAAAATCACGTTTCCCGGGTTGTACGTGATCGTCGGGATCGCTGGTCATGAATGACCTCCAAAATGTCAGTTGGACTTACGGCAATCGCTTCGGTTGATGCTTTCCATTTCACAATGTTTGGATTGTTCTCTCTCCGGAATTCAGGATCGCATGAACAAGACCCTATTGCCCGGAATGGCAATCCCGGCACAACGTTTCCTTCCAGGTATCGCCTATGTCTTCGGGATGCTCGAACTCAAGTCCCGCAATGTTCAGTGTTGTCGGAACGGGGGCGGTACCCTGATAGAGAATTGTGTGGCATGTGTTGCAATCGCTGGAGATTGTTTTTCCTCCGGGACTCACATGCTTGCCTCCGTGGCAACGGAAGCAGCCGATGTTCGTCATGTGATCGACATTGTTGGGATATGCTTTCCAACTCACTTTCATGCGGGGAAAGAAATTGCGACTGTACTGCAACTTCAATTCCTCGGAAGCAAGCCGGATCACTTCTTCTTTCTCGCTTGCTACAGAGGGATAGTTGTCGCGGTAATATTCGCGTAACAACAGCGGAATACTGTCCATCGCCGCAGCGGTTGATGAGTAGGGCTGTACGAGAGCATTAACAGACGTTGCGCGCACGTTCGGTAATTCCGTACTGATACGCCCCAACGTCATGCTCTGGTCGACAATGCGGACGGGAGGCCTGTAGATGTGTGACGGCCGGTTGTGGCAATCGATGCAATCCATCTTGTTCTTCGGTAGCTTCGCCAGCTCTTCTTCAGAAATATTTTCCTCAGTGGAGAAGTACTCAGTTACCTCACCCGTGTTCTTGTTCATCATGCGCACCCACGGAATTACCTGCCTCTGGCTGTCGGTTGCAGCGTACGTCACCTCGTTGGCAATATTCATATGCCAGTGAATACCGCTCGTGGGGCCCCGGTCGGTGCTGCCGCCGCCGGTTTTCATCAGCAAGGCGATCGTCCAGCGCGTGTTTTCCTCGTCCGATTTGAAGTATGTATTCACGTACTTCTTCTCGCCTGCAAAATGCGACGGCCAGTGACATTGTTCGCACGTCTCTTGAGCGGGTCGCAAATTCGCAATCGGTGTAGGAATCGGGCGGGGATAGTTATTTACTGCAACAGCGTACACCTGGTACGCCCCCGACAATTTCGATCTTACATACCAACCGGCACCCGAACCGACATGGCAGTCGACACATTTTACGCGGGCATGAGGCGAGTTCTGGTACGCAACAAACTCGGGCTCCATTACAGAGTGGCACGCCTCTCCGCAGAATTCCGTTGACTCGGTCCACTCGAATGACCGGTAACTTCCGTATGCCGTAAACAGCAGAAAGAGAACCGTCCCGGCTGAGAACACTGTAATCGCCGAGCGCTGTCGCGGGTTGTTCAGATCGACCAGGAATGACATACGACTCGCCGGAAGGCCCTTGGCGCGTCGGCGTTTTTCCCGCCATATTCCCAAGGGGATAAGAACGAGCCCGAGAACAAGCGGAATCGGCAGCATCACATACGAAATAATGCCGATGTATGCCGGGGCATGCTCCTGAAACACTTCAATGAACGTGAGAAAGAGGATGGTTGCAAAGCTGGCAACCGCAAGCGCCGTCCCGGTTATGGTTATCGGGTTATAAAAACTATCGGGCAGTTTTCGTTTCATGTGGATTGTTGGATTGGGAAGTGTCGGGAAAATATTCCCATTGCATATAGCGCGAAGAGTCTGAATAAATGGGTTTTTCCAGACCCTTCGCACGATCGGAGATTATGATAATTCTATTTCTTGGTTGCGTGGGCGATCTTGGCCCATTCTGTATCGAACTTGAAGCCCTTGAACGTCGGGCTTTCGGAGTTGTGGCATGTGATACAGGCTTTTTCGTTCTTCTCGGCCACAATCAAGCCGGCTTCCTTCGATTTTGCCAGGTCGCCTTTGCTGTGAAGCATCTTGTACGCCGATGCCGCGCCGTGGCACGATTCGCATGTCACGCCTTCTTCCTTTTTGAAGCTGGCTTCAACGTTCTTCGCCATACCGCCGCCGGTCACGTGGCATTTCAAGCATTCGGGTGCCTCGTGCGGGGCTGCTTTCAGGCCTTTGTCTTTGGCGATCTTCTTCGACTCTTCGCTCAGAAGCGTTTTGTATGCGTTTGCGTGGGCGCTTTTCTCCCATACGGTGTATGCTGTTCCGCCTTTGCCGCCTTTATGGCACGCGGCGCACATTTTTGCACCGCTGAATTTATTTTGTGCAAGGCTTGTCCCCATAACCAGAACAAGCATTGCCATACACAGAAATACGAACCGGGTTGTTCTCATCGATATTGTCCTCCTTTTGGCTTGTGTTGTTGAAATGGAGTCAACCATCTCCACGTTAAGGTATAACATTAGACTGCAAAATTCAATTCCTTTGTGCTGTCGGCACACCGGGAAGAACATCACTGGTATGCGAACAGCATTGCATAAATAATCCACACAACAATGCTGAATCCGATCGTGAGTGCAGTCCAACCGAATACGCGTATAGCTCTGATGACAATCGGCGGATACGGTTCGACCAGATGTTTCTCCAACTCGCCGCTTTCTACAAGAGCTTCGTATTCCAGCGGCTTATCGCGCTTGAATTCTTCAAAATCCATCCGGCCGCTGAACACACAAATATCCATCGGGAATTTTTCCGGACGCAGGTGCGTGTTGAAGAAATGCACGGTGAAGATGAAACCGACCGCGAGCAAGGCTTCATCGCTGTGAATTATAGTGGCGACATTCAATACCTGCCCGGGCATGAATCGTGTAAAAAACTCTGAAAACCATAACATAAACCCGGTTGAGCCGATTACAAAGATTCCCCAAAACACGGCGAAGTAGTCGAACTTCTCCCAATATGTCCATCGCCCGTACTTCGGGCGCGGCCCTTTGCCAAGAAACCATTTAATGTTGCCGACGAAATCCTGCCAATCTTTTTTATTAAAGAGCATGGAATCCGGGCCAAAGAGAAGAGCTTTCCAGGATCCAAATTCTTTTCGTCTTCTCTGAACAAGATTCGTGATGTGGGCTACAAAAATCCCTACCATCAACACCGCGGCGAACCGGTGAATGTACCCCGCAGACTCAAAGCCGCCAAAGAATTTCCCCAAAATCACAGCCCAGCCCGTGTACGAGAATTTCAGAGTCATGCCGGTGAGTGCGAGACTCATGAAGCTGACAATCATGATAATATGCAGAGTTCTGTTGAGACGCGAGAAGCGGAGAAACTGCTTCTCTCCTGCAACAACTTCAACAATTGCTGGCTTCGGCGCTACACCCTCTGCTGCATGTGAAGCATTTTCCATGGATGAACCGAGGATCGTGATTCCTTATGATGTTCTACCTTCATCATCGTCTGACTTTTGCTCCTGCGCCGGCAACAGGGGCAGCTTCCCTGCTTTTTCTCTGTTCAATTCGCGACGCATTTGCACAGCACGGGGAAGCCAGAGAAGCGTGTGAAGACCCCCGAATATGAACGTGCCTACAAGCAACGAAGTCATCCCCCAGAATGTCCAAAAGAGAATCGGATACTTTTCGGGGTCGTGGTGTGTCGCATGTGTGAGGTAGCCGGCGAATCTGCGTGTGGCCCCTTCGTGGCATTTCTGACATGTGGCGACGACGTTCTCCCGGCTCAAGTGTGATTCAGGATCGGATATTGGAAGAATGTCGTGGGCGCCGTGACAATCATAGCACTTTGCGGTTTTTGTGTAGCCGAGTTGCGATACTTTGCCATGATATGTGTCGAAATACGTCTTTGCAATATCTTCATGACAGCGGCCGCATTTCGACATGATTTCCAGTTTGAACCCCTGGGCATCAGCACGTTGGATTGTGTGCGCGCTGTGACAATCGCTGCAAATTGGCAACTGTTTGTCTGTTTGACCGATCTTTTTGAAGTGAATACTCTTTTCGAACTGATCCTCGATACCGTGGTGGCAGCGACCGCAGGTGGCGGGAACATTCTTCGGATTGACACTTGATGCTGTATCGCTTTTCGGCAAAATGCCGTGGGCAGTATGGCAGTTTGTGCATGTTGCTGTAACCGTGAGCCCGCTCTTCATCAAGCCTTTACCATGGATACTTTCGGTGTAGTGTGCAATAATATCGTGTTGTTCGCCGGTGTAGCGAACGGCGGCCTTCTCTCCCTCGCGATGACAGCGTTCACACAAACCGGGAATGTTCGTTGCAAAGATCGGCGAGTTCGGATCAACTTTCCCTTTAACGGCATGCGTTCCGTGACACTCTTTGCAAGTCGGCCCGTTGGGATCATCCTTCGCAACAAGCCGGCCGTGCATACTGTTCGTAAACTGCTGGCCGACTTCTTCATGACACGAGGCGCAATCAACTTCTTTCGTAATCGTCTCGCATGGCCGGACGTGTGACGCGTTCACCCCCGAGTGACATTGGCTGCACGCAATTTTCGAGTGGCGGGAGTGATGCAGATCTTCTTCGCGAGCAAAGAGCGAACGCCCATCTTCGCTTGACTTCAGATCCCGGTTACTGTGGCAACGGAGACAATCGGCATTCGACATGCCGAGGGAGTAGAAGACCTTTCTGATTTTATGGGGCTGATGGCAATCAACACACGCCGGCAGAATATGTGCCTGTTTCTCCCATAACTCACCGCTAATCACCTTGCGGTGCACGGTTTCAATTTGTGCGTGACACTTCGTGCAGGTCGCCGCAATATTTCTGCGCGCAATAGATGAAGCAGGATCGGTATGCGGCAGAATGGAATGGGCGGTGTGGCAGGTGGCACAATGTGGTGCAACAATGAGGCCTTTCCGCAGCAACCCTTCGCCGTGAATACTCTCGGAGAAATTCTCAAGAATATGATCCTGGTGAATTGTACGTTGTTTGGTCACCGGCGTTCCCTCTTGATGGCATTTGCCGCAGAGGTACGGTACTTGCAGGGCCGCTACCGGCGAAAGCGGATCCTTCCCCGATACGACATCATGATATCCGTGACAATCCTTGCATTGCGGTGCGAGAGGGTCACCGCGAAGTATTGCTTTGCCGTGCAAGGATTTGGCGTGCTGCTCCTGTTGCGTATCGTGGCATGTGCCGCACGTAACGATCGCAAGTTCATCCTCGTGCGGAAGTTCTTTCCCTTCAAGATCCGCGTGACACGAAATGCAGCCGAGTGATCCGTGAACCGAGTTTGCAAACTTCTTTTCGTTAACAAAAACGGAGATCGTCTTCCCTTTCCGTTTTCCAACCTGTGTTCTTTCCCCGTGACACAAGAAGCAATCACTATTCTCCTGCGCCAACAGCGATGACATACCCGCTGCCAAGCTTACAGCAACGACAAGAAGATGTTTTGAAAGCTTCTTCATGGTTCAGGCAGTTGTCTGCTGTTGCTCCTTTTCCTGTTTGGCTCGCTCGGCCAGTTCCGCCGCTTCACGTTTCTTGATTTCTGCCAGTTCCAGCGGGTGTTCTTCGGCCATCTCTTCTTCCGTCAAAGTACCTTTCCAGAATGCGAGGTTGAGCGGATACGAATCAGGGTTGAAGATGACGAAGTAGAAATGCCAAACGATAATGGCGAGCGTCGCAAGCCATGCCTCGTAGAAGTGGATTGTGCGTGCAATATCCCAACCCATTTTCGTGAACAGGCCCATGAACGTATTGTCAAACCACAGTATCACGCCGGTGACTGCCATAACAACTGTTCCCCAGATCAGCGCCCAATACTCAGCTTTTTCAATGTAGCTGAAACGGCCGAATTTGGGCTTTTCTTCGGAAAACCGCAGGTAGTATTTCATCATTGCCACCACGTCCAAAATGTCTTGGCGAACCGGCAACAAATCCTGCAGGAGACGTTTCCCTCGCGGCACGGCGAGAACATAATACACGTGATAGAGACTCACCAGCACAAGCACAACGCCGGCAATGCGGTGCAGCAAACTGCGCAGTTCAAACATCCAGGGACTGATGTCACGAACGGGGACTACCCACCACGCATCGGGGTAGCGCAATGCAAAGCCCGTCACAACAAGTATCATGAAGCTGATTGCCAGGGTAGCATGTTGAATGCGCTCGTTCAGCGACATGCGGAGATACAGCTTGTTGGAATGATGCTCGCGCTCGAGAAGGCCGCGCCGATACATAAGCTGGCGTTTTGACTTCTTGACAAAATCCAACGCATTGTGAACGAACATCCCACCAATAGTCAAAATGATGAGAGCAATGTAGCCCGTCGCAATGTAGTACAGGATCGCATCTTCACCCGAGGTCGCAATAACGTGCACTCTTCCCCTGGTGAAGTTCTCGTTGGCGCCCGGATGGCACGAGCCGCAGGTGTTCACAAGGTTCGAGGGATGGATGAGGGATGTCGAATCCGTTGATGGTTTGATGTCGTGCACACCGTGGCAGCTCGCACAATTTGCCACCTCGACAGAGCCTCCTCTGCTTGCGAGTCCATGATAACTATCTGTAAAACTCTTGAAGCGGTTGGCCGCCAACCCGTACTTCTCTGTCAACTTCAGGGAGGCGTGACACGGTGTACACACTTGTGAAGAAACGTTGCGCGGTGCGACGGGGGAGCGGGAATCCTTGGGAGAGAGAATATTATGTTCGCCATGACAATCCGTACAGGTTGCGGAGGCGGTGATGCCCCGCATCAACGCTTTGGCGTGAATACTCTCATCGAATTGTGCTTGAATGTCGCCGTGACACTGCCCGCATGTCTCGGCAATATGTTTTTTCGACACTTTGGAATCCGGATCTGAGCCTTTCTTCATTTCATGGCTGCCATGACAATCGCTGCAGGTTGCGGCTCCTTCATTGCCATGCTGTACAGCCTGTCCGTGAACGCTGTTCTCGTAGCTTGCAATGAAACCCGCTGAAGGGCCGACCCGCTTTCTCACTTCTTCATCATCCAAATGGCAGCTCAGGCACATCCTTGCTTCCTGTTTGCGGCTTGTCTTGGCATCCTCGGACGTGGGTGCGACGACTTCATGTTCGCCGTGGCAATCAATACACGTCGGGGCACCTTTGATGGCAGCAGCGAGGGCCTTCCCGTGATCGGACGCTATGTACTTTGTTGCAACGGACGTGTGACATGTCGCGCAGATTTGTTCTGTAAATGCCTTCTTCTCCGACAAGGGCATCTCGGACAACTTCCGGATCGAATGCGTAGTGTGGCAATCTGTACATGAGGCGGCGGGCTTCCCCTTTTTCAGCGCGCCGTGAACGCTTTGCTGGTAGTTCGTGAACTTCTCATCGGCGTGGCACGATCCGCAATCAACCGGTTTGATGCGTTTGGCGTGCGGCAACTGGTCGGCCTTGAATCCTTCGTGGCAGGAGACGCATCCCAGGTCTGCGTGGGCCGATTGGTCAAAATGTGCTCCATCGACAAACAGCGAAACGGACTTTCCCTTCCGTTCCATCGTCAACGACTTCTCCGAATGGCAAACAAGGCAATCTTCTTTGTCCTGAGCCTTGAGGTAGAGTGGATTCCATACGGCTGCTGCCGCAAACAGCAACCCGGCAGTTCTTACACTTCGAAACCAAAGATGTCGTAAACTCATTTAAATACCGGTGTTATCGTTTAGGCTGTGTCATGTAAATTGCCAATGGTTAGGTCAATTCACATGCCAATCATTTGAGCGGAAATAAGGTAGATTTTGTTGAAAAACACAACACTTTTCAACTCCTCACCGACGTTCTGTTCCAAAAAGTGGGACTATTTTGCATTTGCGGGAAAATCTCGGATGCGGGTCCTGTGGACGAAGCTTCAGACAGGCAAGAGTTCATTGATGCGCTTCGACATTGCTGAAAGATCGAAGGGCTTGTAGAACACGGAATCCACTTCGTTTCGGGCAATCGCATCAAGGCCCGAATCTTTGGGGCTGTACACGTACACCATGATGATGGGGAGGTCCGTGTTGAGTTCCTTTACATGATGCAAGAGCCGGATGAGTTTCTCCGTAGGCGACGCATCAACAATCAGCAGGCTTGCAGCATAATGCGTCACCAATTCTTCCAACATCGAAGAACTCGTGGTCGTAATAACATTATATCTGTCTTGAAACAGCATGGAAAGACTGAAACAGAAATTCAGATCGGGACTGTAAATGAGTATAGTCTTCTTCTTCTCATCCATGGTCGTTACGCCGCCCGGTTCGTTCTTTGACTGGTTCTTGTCGTATTCAAGTGTCACTGAAAGCCATCCTCTTCTTGCCGGTCAGCGAATGTGCAATTCCTGCTCAATGTCTTCTTTGCAGACAATTTCCTCACGCATCGGGATCGGCTTCACCGTCAAAACGGGAACTGTTGAACCTCTCAGCACTTTTTCGGCCACACTGCCCATCAGTATATGACGCAACCCGGTCCATCCGTGCGTTGCGAGTACAATCAGGTCAATCCCTTCTTCCTCGGCAAACCGGATGATCTCAACCTCGGGAACGCCTGCGCGTACCACAGGAACCACTTTCCTTTCCGTTCCAACATGCGTAGTGATGAACTGATCGAGTTTTTCGCCGGGGGATTCAAGTTCACGATGGTGTTCGGGCCGGAGAACCGTATCAAGTCCGTACAGTCTGAACATCGGCTGTGCGTCTTCGGCAACATACATCACGTATATTTTCGACGCGTACAGAAGGCCGAGCGAAAACCCGTGATCGAACGCGGCGACAGAATGTTCCGACATGTCGGTTGTGATAAGAATTTTCTTGAGATTTATCATCATGCCCTCGTGTCCTGCACAAGACGACATGTCTCATGCTCACAGCACATTTTTCAACATATGTGCCAAACACACAGGATACCCCGGGCGCATTACGGGGGATGAATAGGGCAAATCAGGCTGATTTTACAGCGGAGATGTGAAAGACAGGCTCGGTTTCCAATTTGTGGGAATCGGAGGAAATTGGATTCTCAACTCTGAGAAGGGATGTTGAGTTCTTCAATCTTTCGATAGAGTGAAGAGAGGCTGATGTTGAGCGCCTTCGCGAGTTCATCTTTGCTCGGATGAATACGCAACATGTGCCCGATGTACTCGCGTTCAAATTCGGCGACGGCTTCTTTGAGAGGCTTGTTACCGCCGACTGAAAATGAGCCGGAGGATTGACCGAAAAAGGCCGGAAGTTCTTTCGTCGTGATCATATTGCCTTCGGCGAAGATCGTCGCCCGCTCGATGATGTTTTCCAACTCGCGGACTTCTCCCTTCCAGTTGTGCGCAAGAAGAAGTTTCATGGCTTCATGGTCAACGCCGCGCACATCTTTGTTCATTTCGCTTGCGTACCGTGACACAAAATGCTGGACAAGCAAGGGAATATCATCAATGCGCTCGCTCAGCGGCGGCAGTTCAATACCCACAACATTCAACCGGTAGAACAAATCCTCGCGGTATTTTCCGTCCTGAACTGCTTTTTCGAGGTTGCGATTGGTGGAGGCAATAATCCGGACATCGACGGGTATTTCATGCGATGTGCCGACGGGGGTCACCTGTTTCATTTCGATGGCACGCAACAGCTTCACCTGTAAATGCAGGGGAATCTCGCTCACTTCGTCGAGGAAGATAGTTCCACCGTCGGCGGTTTTGAAGAATCCGACACGATCCATTGAAGCCCCTGTAAAGGCTCCTTTTTTGTGGCCGAACAATTCACTCTCGAACAGGTTTTCCACAAGGGCCCCGCAGTTCACCGGAATGAACGGCTTCTCCTTTCGCTTGCTGTTATAGTGAACGGCCCGAGCGACAAGTTCTTTTCCGGTTCCGCTCTTTCCGGTAATCAACACCGTGCCGTCCGTTTGCGCGACCTTCTTGATTGTTTCAAACACCCTCTGCATTGCGGAACTTTTGCCGATGATGTTCTCAAAATCATAGTGCCGGTGAATTTCGCTGCGCAGCAATTTATTCTCCAACCGTATCCGGCGGTCGCCTAACAAACGCCTCGTCTTCACCAGCAATTCATCAAACTCGACCGGTTTCAGCACGTAGTCGATGGCGCCTCTGCGGAGCGCGGCAATGGCACTTTCAATAGAGCCGTATGCGGTAATCACGACAACCATGGTTTCAGGACTCAGACGGGAGATGTTCTCCATTAACTCAATCCCCTTCATCTCAGGCATTTCGATGTCGGTGATTACGAGATCGAAGGCGCGTTCTTTGATATACTCGAGCGCCACTTTGCCGTTCTCGGCTTCCTGAACAGAGTATCCTTCTTTCTTCAGAACAAACGAAAGAGATTCGCGAATGATCTCCTCATCATCAACTATAAGAATAGACTCTGCCATGAACTTATTCCTTTGGATGGAATGGAAGAATAATCGTAAATGTTGTGCCCTCGCCGCGCTTGCTCTTCAGCCTGATATCGCCGTGAAAACTCTTGATGATTCCGTGACTTACCCAGAGCCCCAGGCCTGTTCCCTGCCCGACGGGCTTTGTCGTGAAGAACGGTTCGCCGATCTTTGCCAGATGGTCTTCGTCAATCCCGCAGCCGCTGTCCGAAATGGCAATGCGGATGTCGTCGTCACCTCTCTCAACAACAACATCAATGCGGCCTTCTTTTCCGTCCATCGCATCAACACCATTCAGCAGGATGTTGATGAACACCTGTGAGATCTGATCAGGCACCAGAGACAACAAGGGAATGTCGTTCCTGACATCGACGAAGAACTTCACGTTCCTGGCTTTCTTGGCCATCTTCACAATTTCCACCGCTTCCTTCACGTTGCTGACGATGCTCGTCGGCTGCAACTGATAATTGGAGGGACGGGAAAAATCAACAAGATCTCTGATAATTTTCGTGATACGATGAACCTGCGATTGCACAAGTCCGAGCTTCTCTTTTGCGAATTCATCGTTGATCGTACGTTGAAGAACCTGCACAATTGATGAGATAGAGGTGAGGGGATTGCCGACTTCGTGGGCAATCCCGGCGGCGAGAGTCCCCATGCTTTCCATCTTCTGGGAATGCATTAATTGCTGTTCAAGTTGTTTCTGCTCGGTAATGTCGCGATGCGAACCGAGATAGCCAACAACTTTTCCGTCGGCATCAACAATGGGAGAGATCAATACTTGAGTGTAGAGCGAGGAACCATCTTTGCGTTTATTCTCGATCTCTCCCTGCCAGATCTTTCCAATGCTGATTTTTGCCCACACCTTCGACCAGAATTCTTTGCTGTACTTTCCGCTTGAGACAACGTTGGGGTTTTTGCCGATGAGTTCATCCTTCGAGTAGCCGGTGGATTTTTCGAACGCAGGATTTACGTACACCATCCGGCCCCGTGCATCGGTAATCTGTATCGGATTGACGGTATAATGAACCACGTTGGAGAAACGCAGAAGGTCGAGTTCCTTCTTCTTCTCTTCGGAAACATCGCGGGCAATCACATACAGGAATTCGGTGTTCGGGCCTGATATTTTTCTGATTGCCAACTCGGTATCAACAATCTGGCCGTTCATGCCTTTGAACCGGGCCTCCGCCTCACGCGCGCTGTCTGTTGCCCGCAACACGGCAAGCAACGGGCGGGGCGAATCATCAACAAGAAGGTCATAGAAATTGATGTCACCCGTCGGCACATCCGGCAAACCAAGCAACTCGCGGGCCCGCTGGTTATACGCAAGAACAGCCCGTTCGCTCGACACGACGAAGCACATGTCGGGAATGAGGTCGATAAAGATATTGGCGATGCTGGATTGGATTGCCATGGGCAGAAATGACTTTCTTTAACTTAATCAAAGAGGGGGGGAATTCCAACGCGAACCGCAGCCGTAATCCACTCTCCGGCATACAGTTACTGAATTCAGAATCACCAGCAACATGCTTGCGTTTTAGTTGTGAGTTCTTTAGTATGAGTGCGCGAATCGGACGCTTTGCAGATTCCCCGCCTGCGCCCATGCGGCACTTGCTTCATACGCTTGTCCGTTTCGACGGGGAGTTCACCTCATAGCGATCCCCGCACTCCCCGAAATGCCAGAATGTTGTATTGCAACGGGAGCGTCTTCTTATGTACTATTCCTGTTTTGAGAAGAGCCGGCGTACAGAGGCATACAGCGACGCTTTCCCACGCATGAGCCTTGCCCAATCGAATCCGGATCAATACAAGCCCCACCTGAAAGTTGACATCCGCATCAAGGTTAGTTGCCGGGCCACGACATGAACCACACGCCGATAATGTTGACAGCAGGTAGACGTGTCGCCTGGATTTGCGCGCTTCTTGCCGCAGCGATTGGCGGTGCAGCTATTGCCGGTTGGATCTGGGGCTCGCGAGCACTCACCAGCTTTGATGCCCATTATATCCCCATGGCGCCAAACACTGCAATCTTCTTCCTGTTGCTTGGCATTTCGACATTTCTTCTCTGGTTTCCCGCAAGAATCAACCTCCTGATTATTCGACTTGTCGGACTGTTCGTTGTACTGCTCTCGTTCATGCGCTTGTGCGAGTTCGTATTCGACTTCGATATCGGTGTTGACAGGTGGATTTTTGCTGCTCCGGAAGCGTATTTCGGCCTTGCTCCCGCCGGGCGTATGGCATTCTTCACGGCAGTGAATTTCCTGTTTACAGGCAGTTCTCTCATTATTTTATCGATTTCCGGCGAACGTCACAACCTCAACAATATCGCCGGGGTAAACACCATTGTTGTCGTATGCCTTGGGGCAGCATTCTGTACGGCGTATTTTCTTGATGCTCCATTGTTCTATAGCGAGGCAATCATACCAATGGCTCTCAATACGGCCATCAGCTTTTTCCTTCTCGGTATGGCGCTATTCGCAACGGTAACCGTGAAGGATTTCTCCCGGCAGTATGAAACAGAGAAACATCTTCATATTTCGCTCGACAGAAAAATTCTCGCCGCGTTCGGCCTGGCATTCTCGACAATTCTCATTGTCAGCATCATAGCCTACAACAGCATTACAAAAACACTTGAGTCGGCGAGGCTTGAGGCACACACGCATGAAGTGCTTGCCGAAGTCTCGGCCCTCCTCTCATCAATCAAGGACATGGAGAATGCCTCGCGCGGATACATCATTACGAATGAGAAGGAACTGCTTGTCGAGTACCGCGCTTCTGTTCTGGAAATCACTCACTACGTCGACCGGATCAGGTCTCTCACCAAAGATAACCCTGAACAACAGAAACGGATCGGCACACTGGATTCACTGATCCAACGGAGAGTGGAGTTCGCGAACAACACTATCCAGGTGTTCGAAGCCGAAGGGGCTGCTGCTGCCAGGAGTATGGCACGCGAGGCAATGGCCGTGCCTGCAATGATTCAGCTTCATGAACATGTCGAGAATATCGAAAGAGCCGAGCGACTGCTGTTGAACCTGCGGGCCGACGCGCAAAAGAGAAGCTCACGCAATATGGTAAACGTCCTTTCCCTGCTTGCTGTTCTGGTTACGTGCATGCTTGCGGCAATCTATATGGTTGTGCATCGCGATCTGACGGGGCGCAAGCAGGCGGAGCATGCGCTCCGGCAGTTGAATACGTATCTGGAACATCGCGTTCAGGAACGGACGGCGTCTCTTCTGCAAAGCGAGGAACGCTACCGGCACTTGTTCGAGTCTAACCCGCTACCCCTCTGGGTTTTCGCTACGGACACCCTTGCATTCCTCGAGGTAAATAATGCCGCAACTGTCAACTATGGCTATTCCCGTGAAGAATTCCTGACAATGACAATCAAGGATATCAGGCCCGAGGAGGAAATTACACGACTCATCAACGACGTGGCGCAACAGCACAAAGGGCTCGACTCGGCAGGCGTGTGGAAACACCGGAAGAAAGATGGAACCCTCCTCGATGTCGAAATAACGTCGCACGAAATACGCTACGCCGGAAGAGGTGCCAAGCTGGTTCTTGCAAACGACGTTACCGAGAGAACCCGCGCTGAAGAACGCTTCCGGCTGGTGGTCGAGGCATCTCCCAACGGAATTGTGATGGTGGATCCCCGGGGCAACATTGCCCTTGTTAATTCTCAAACGGAACGGATGTTCGGCTATCCCCGCTCCGAGCTTCTCGGAAAATCCATAGAAATACTCGTTCCCGAACGCAACCGCGATATTCATGCGCAAAACAGGGACGGCTATCTGGCCAACCCTCAAGCAAGGGCAATGGGTGTTGGCCGTGAACTGTATGGTTTGCGAAAGGACGGCACCGAGTTTCCTGTGGAAATCGGGCTGAGCCCCATTGAATTGTCGGAAGGGTCAATGGTGCTCGGCTCCATCGTTGATATCACAACACGAAAGCTGGCCGAAGATGCATTGCGGAAGTCGGAAGGCCGGTTCCGGACGACGTTGGATCATATGATGGAGGGCTGCCAGATTATTGGATTCGATTGGCGGTATCTGTATGTGAATGAGGTTGCCGCGAGGCAGGGCAAGTCAACAAAGGAACAACTTCTCGGACGAACGATGATGGAGATGTATCCCGGCATCGACAAATCCCCCTTCTTTGAAAATCTGCGCCGATGCGTGAACGATCGCGTTCCACTGCGGATGGAAAACGAATTCACATTCCCGGATGGAAGCAAGGGCTGGTTCAACCTCAGCCTCGAGCCCGTGCCGGAAGGAACATTCATTCTCTCCGAGGATATCACAAAGCAGAAGCAGATGGACGAGGAATTGAAGCGATACCGCGACCGGCTTGAAGAACTGGTGCGCGAGCGGACCGCCCAGCTTGAAATGGCGAACAAGGAGCTTGAGGCATTCAGTTACTCCGTGTCGCATGATTTGCGGTCGCCGCTCCGTCATATTGACGGATTTTCGGAGATGTTGCAGAAAACTGCATCCGAGCGTCTCGATGAAAAAAGCCGGCGCTACCTTACCATTATTTCGGAATCCGTCAAGAAAATGGGGACGCTGATCGACGAACTGCTCGTATTTTCGCGAATGGGACGTACTGAGATGAGAAGTTCGGAGGTGAACATCGAAGTGCTTGTCAAGGAGGCCCTGATCGAATTGCAGAACGAAGTCAACGGCCGGGACATATCATGGACTATCGGACGTTTCCCGGAGGTTGTGGGAGATCCTTCCATGCTGCGTCTCGTTTTTGTGAATCTTCTCTCCAACGCAATCAAATACACACGTACTCGCACGCAACCGCGGGTGGAAGTCGGCCTTATGACTGACCCGAATGAACACGTGTTCTTTGTGAAAGACAACGGCGTCGGATTCGATGACAGGTATGCCGGCAAGCTGTTCGGCGTGTTCCAACGGCTTCATGCCGATACCGAGTTCGAGGGAACGGGAATCGGGCTGGCAAACGTCCGGCGCATCGTGAATCGTCACGGGGGAAGAACCTGGGCTGAAGGCACAATCGACGGAGGAGCGACATTTTATTTCTCCCTTCCGCTCGATCGAACAGTACATCGCACCACGTAATTAAGGAGGATTTGTCATGAACAGCATCAAGCGTATCTTGCTTGCAGAAGACAACGTCAACGATGTAGAACTGACGCTGGAAGCTCTCGACGATCACCATTTGGCAAACGAAGTGATTGTGGTAAGCGATGGCGCCGAAGCCCTCGATTACCTCTACCGGCGGAATGCATTCCAAAACAGGCCTATGGAAAACCCGGTCGTGATTCTTCTTGACCTGAAGATGCCGAAGGTGGACGGCCTGGAAGTGTTGCGGATTATAAAATCCGACCATGACCTTAAGAGAATACCGGTTGTCATTCTCACCTCATCCCGCGAGGAAAGCGATCTCATCCGAAGTTATGAACTCGGAGTCAACGCCTATGTTGTCAAGCCCGTGGCATTCCAGGAGTTTGTTGAAGCCATAAAGAAGATCGGAGCATTCTGGGTGCTGACAAACGAACCGCCTGCACATAAACCTGAAGAGACACATTCAAGCCGGTAATCGGACATGAAAGAACCCATTCGTATTCTCCACCTCGAAGACAGCGAGTACGACGCGGAGTTGATCCAGAATATGATTGACGACGGGGGCATTGCCTGTAGTATTCAACGCGTTGCTACCCGGCAGGATTTTGACGTTGCTCTCGACCGCCGTCAGTTCGACATGATCCTCTCGGATTACTCCCTGCCGGCGTTCGACGGAATTTCCGCCCTTGCCCTTGCGCGAGATAAAGCGCCTGATGTCCCGTTCATCTTTGTCTCGGCAGCAATGGGAGAGGAACGGGCAATCGACAGCTTGAAACGCGGTGCAACGGATTACGTCCTAAAGCAACGCCTTTCGCGACTTGTACCCGCCATCCAACGTGCAATGCAGGAAATCACGGATCGGAACGAACGGCAACGCGCCGAAAGAGCCTTGCACAAAACGGAGCAGAAATTTCATGCTATTGTCGAGTCGAGCCAGGATTTGATTTGGGAGGTTGATCGGGAAGGGCGCATTATACTCATCAACTCGTCTGTCTCGCGGTTACTGGGTTATCCCGTCTCCGGGGTTATCGGGCAGGAGAGCTTTGCCTATCTTCACGACGAGGACAGATCTTCACTCAAAGAAGAGTTTCGCACCCGCGTAGCGGAAAAGGCGGGCTGGTCCGGACGCATTCTCCGCTGGCGGCATATCGATGGAACGTACCTGTGGTTTGAAAGCAATGCAACTCCGGTTCTGAATGATGTGCATGAACTTGTCGGGTTTCGCGGCGTTGACCGCGACATCACACGAAGAATGCAGGCGGAGGAAGAACTGCGGCAGAGTGAGGAACGGTTCCGCCTGATTACCGAAAATGTTACCGACCTTATCGCATTACTCGATCTCAACGGCCAGCGACTCTACAATAGTCCATCCTACAACGACATTCTCGGCGACCCGATGGCGTTGCAGGGAACGGATTCATTCCGGGAGATTCACCCCGGCGACCGTGAAAGAATCGTCAATCTGTTCAAGGAGGCTGTTCGCACAGGTATCGGGCAGAGGGCTGAGTACCGCCTTCGGGGCAAGGATGAAAAAACCAGGTTCATCGAATCGCAGGCAAGCGTCATCAAGAATCAACGTGGCGAACCGATGAACGTGGTGGTGGTTTCGCGTGATGTCAGCGAGAGAAAGAAGCTCGAACAACAACTCCTGCACGCTCACAAAATGGAAAGCCTCGGAACGCTCGCCGGCGGCATCGCACATGACTTCAACAACGTTCTCGCCATCATGCTCGGCTACGCATCGATGCTGACGCGGGAGCCTATTACACACGAGCATCTTGAGAAAAGTGTCGAGGCAATGACCACCGCAATTCAACGGGGGGCCGGACTCGTGCGCCAGTTGCTGACGTTTGCGCGCAAAAGCGATATTGCGTTCGAGCCGGTAAATGTGAAAGCTACGGTTCAGGAAGTTGTCGGGATGTGTTCGCAGACCTTCCCTAAAACCATTACCTTTTCACCGCAGGTGAACTCCCAACTCCCGACTATCATCGCCGACAAGAATCAGTTGCATCTTGCATTGCTCAACCTGTGCGTGAATGCCCGCGATGCCATGCCTGCCGGAGGCTCCATAACGATCAACGCAACCGTGATCCGCGGCGATGATATTCGTGATCAATTCCGCGACGCATCAAGCGGCAGCTATATTCATATCACGGTGTCCGACACGGGTGTCGGAATTGATCCGAACACCGTTGCCCGCATTTTCGAACCCTTCTTCACGACGAAGGAAATCGGCAAAGGAACCGGGCTTGGCCTTGCGATGGTGTACGGCGTGGTCAACAGCCACCGGGGCTTCATCACCGTATCCAGCAGCGTGGGACTCGGCACAACCTTCCACCTCTATTTTCCCGTCACACCACCGACAGGAGCCGATCGTACATCCACTGAAGAAGTCCCGAACTCCGTTACCAATGGAACAGAAACAATCCTGCTGGTCGAAGACGAATTGTCGCTCGCGGAATTGGTACGCGCAGCATTGGAACAGAAAGGATACACCGTACTTGTTGCGCACGACGGACAGGAAGCTGTGAAAGTTTTCGCTGAACATTCCGAGGAGATTGCGCTTGTGTTGACAGACCTCGGGTTGCCGAAACTCGGCGGGCTGGAGGCATTCAAGAAGATGAAGAAGAAGAAATCCGACGTGATAGCCTTGGTTGCAACGGGCTACCTTGACCCGGAACAACGTTCGGAGATGCTGCGAATCGGCGTGCGGGATTTTGTCGACAAACCCTACTCACCGAACCAACTGCTGAGAAAAATCCGCCTCATGCTCGACGCCCGGAAACCTGCTTCATGAAAGACTTTCCTATCGGTGGAAATCTCTTAGAAATACCGATCGCCGGAAGACAGGCTCGGAAGCCAGATCCTTGCACATGTCTTTGACAACGGCTTCAAACTCATCCCGCGAAATATCATAGTCGGGCAGATCGGAGGTTGCGCGCCTGTTGTTGTAAAAGATATTCCCTTCTATCAAAAAGTCCTTCGGCACGGCGTGCAGGGCAAGCGCGCATTGGTAACAATAGTAGTCGGGCGAGTCATACTTTTCGTTCTGCCCGGTCTCGACAACAATGTTGTCGGTGAACAGTCCGGGATCGTCCCCTTCGCGCGTACGCGCAATCGAAGCACCGCATGCGCCGGTTTTGTAGATAACGTTCTTGTTGATGAAACCGACCGGCATCCCCTTGTCAGCATCCCAGTAGGCAATTCCCCACGTGAGGATATCCTCCACGATATTCCGTTCGACAACGCCGTTCGCATCAACGAACAGGCCTATGCCTTTCCAATAGCGGGTCACGAGGTTCTGCCGGATTGTCGCCATTGCGTTCCACGTCACGCCGATGCCGACGCCGCGTCCTCCGCCCACTTGAGTACCGCATGCTTTATCTACGCCGTCAACAATATTGTTCTCAATCGTCGCATTTGCGCCGCGGTATAACGCGATGCCATCCCACGAATTGCGGATAATCTCGTTGTTGGAGATCGTGAGAGCCGAACCTTCGCGCCCGCAAATTCCCATCACCCCCACAACCTTTTTTGCAACTGTTGCCGAATCGCCGATGTTGTTGGTGATGAGATTGCTGCGAATGACAACGATGCTGTTCTTCGCAACAACTGCCGCATCGGTTGCCATGCCGTTCGTATCGCGCTCGCCGCCGGTGATCGTGAGATTCTCGATAAGCCCGTCGTCACAGTCTTCAAAATACAATCCGTAGCCGGCATGTGTGTAAATGATCGCAGACTTGTCGGCCGGACCTCTCAGGTGGATTTTTCTTCCCCGAAGATGAAGCCCGACCGTGGCTTCGACTTGTGTCGAGTCAACTTCACAATTTCCGCACGATGAATCGAGAATAGGCGAGGGCGTAAGATGATATGTGCCGGGCATCAGTGTCACCACCAGACTTCCGACCGGGAATCGAAAGAGTTGTTGCAACTCGGCTGCATCGCGAACGGTAACAGAAGTTGCCGCACAAGCATGGGCAGCCAGACAAGTTATTGATATGAATAGCTTTAGCATGGATCTGATTTTTGATATTTCATGATTTCATCGCCCGGTACTCCAGACACAGTACCGTCACATCATCGCTCTGCAGTGCTTTGCCCATGAATTTCAGCACGTCGACAACAACACCACGTACAACGTTGTCCGGATTCTGCGCTCTGTGCGTGTCGAGATACGGCAGCAAGCGCTGTTCCATGTACATTTCTCCGGCTTCATTGATTGCTTCCGTAACGCCATCGGTGTACAGCAGCAACCTGTCGCCTTCCCGGCATTGCAGTTCTCGCGTTCCGAATTTGAACGACTCAAACTTTCCGAGTATAATGCCGGGCGAATCTTCGACCTGCTCCACTGCCCCGTTGTTTCTTATAATAAACGGAAGATTATGCCCGCCGTTGCAGTACCGCACAACTCCGGTTGATGTATCGAGAACGCCATAGAACACCGTGACGAATGTTCTCGGGTCGCTTTCAGGAATGAGCATTGTGTTCACTTTCGAAAGGCACGCTGCTGGATCGAGAATCTGCGACGCAAAGCTCTTGATCATCGTTCGTGCGACCGCCATGTAGATAGCGGCCGGAATACCTTTGCCCGACACATCTCCCACAACAAACCCCAGATGCGTTTCATCAATCAGAAAGAAGTCGTAGAAATCGCCGCCTACATCCTTTGCAGGATGCATCTCGGCGTAGATTGAGAATTCGGAGCGATGAGGAAACGGAGGAAACTCCTGCGGCAGAATCTGTTGCTGTATTCGATGGGCTGCATCCAAATCGCTCTGAACAGCCACAAGTCGCTTCCGGTCATCAAGGGCGGATTTGATCGTTGCAACTTCTTTCATCCCTTTCTGAATAGTCAAATGTAGATCGTTGAAGTCAATCGGCTTTGTGACGAAGTCAAATGCGCCGCGGTTCATTGCGGTACGGATGTTTTCCATATCGCCGTACGCGGAAACGATGACAGTCTTCAAGGCGGGATTGTCTTTCTCCTGCAACCGTTGCAAGAGGGTCAGCCCATCCATCTTTGGCATATTGATGTCGGAAAGAATGAGGGTAATATCATCCGATCCATTCAGGTGCGTCAGCGCCTCCTCGCCGTTCTCTGCAAACACAAACTGATAGTCTTCATTCTGAATCTGCTTCCTGAACTTCTGTAGAATCAGCATTTGCAGATCGGGCTCGTCGTCAACGACCATGATTTTAGGTAACGCCATAGCGATATTACTCCTGTACAATCAGCTTGAATGTTTCTTGAGAAGCGACTGGATTTCTTGTCTCAATGTATCAAAGTCAATCGGTTTGGTGAAGAACTCCTTTGCCCCCGACTCGATCGCTTTCTTCTGGTTCTCCGCATCGCCGTACGCCGAGATCATACTCACGTGAATGTTCGGGTATTTCTCTTTGATGATGTTGAGAAGCTCGATGCCCGTCATCCCCGGCATGTTGATGTCCGAGAAGACATACACCACGTCAGGCGGCTCGGCACTCCCGATGATTGCCAATGCTTCTTGTCCGGAGAAAGCAAACACCAACTCCAGTTCGCCGCTGCGTATTTCCTTCCGGAACTTCTGCGTGAAGAGGAGTTCGACGTCTTTTTCGTCATCTACCACAAGAAATTTCATTTCACTGTTCCATTATGCTGTTTCGAAACATTTGTGTACTTAACCGGGCAACCCGACAATGAATATCGCTCCGCCATTATCGTTGTTTTCGATTCTCATCTCACCCCCATGCGCTTTCACAATGTCATGAGTGATGGAAAGTCCCAAACCCGTTCCCTGAGTTCCTTTCTTCGTCGTGAAGAATGGGTGAAGGATCTTGTCCTTGATCGCATCGGGAATGCCCGGACCGTTGTCTTCGATTTCGACTGTTACCTGATTCGCTTCGCGCCGTGTGCGGACCGAGAGCTTTGGCAAGTACGACTTGCCGCCTGCGTTCAACTTCTCGCGCATCGCGTCAAATGCGTTCTGGCAAAGATTAAGCACAACCCGACTGAAATCCTCTGCTATCAGCGGCACCATACCGACTGTTGAATCGAGGTCGAGCGCAATGTCCACGTTGATGGGGTTCTTCCCTGCACGCATGCCGTGGAACGCAAGGTTCACATACTCCTTCACCAACATGTTCAAATCTGTCGGCTCCCTCTTGCCGCTTCCGCCTCGCGAGTGTTGCAGCATGGATTTGACAATGCCGTCGGCCCGTGTTCCATGCTCGATGATCTTTGTGAGATTGGTTTTGATGTCGCCTAAGAGTTGAGGAATATCCCCGTTGCCTGTAACCGGGGATTTCTTGACTTCCTCCATCACTTCATCAACCAACTCGACAGAGACAGACGAGAAGTTGTTGACGAAGTTCAACGGGTTCTTTATTTCGTGGGCAATGCCCGCCGTAAGCTGGCCGAGCGAGGCAAGCTTCTCCTGTTGCACAAGTTGCGCTTGCGTTGCTTTCAACTCCGTCAACGAACGATTCAGTTCTGCTGTTCGTTCTTCCACCTGCTGCTCAAGAATGATGTTCTGGTTTGCGAGCAGTTCCTTCTTCTCCTCTGTCATCCTTAGAACCTTGTTTGCCTCGTCCTGTGCTTCCCTGAGAATCTCCTTGAAGCGTACTGCAATGTACGTCAACAGCATTAGCGGCGCGCCGAGGATGATAACCGTAAACAGGGGCTTCTCGTACGCGAGATAAAGATCGTACGAATACTTGTGGATGCTCGTAAACACGACGGCTCCAACCACAGGCAAGAGCATGGCGGCGACAAGTGCCCACCTCGACCATGTGAGAGTTTTTCTGAATGAAAAGATAAGGTATGCGAAGCTTGCAAGCATAGTGGAATTCACAGTGCCAAATGGCCACGAGATATCATACAAATGTGCAACAACACTCGCCAGTGGCAGCAAAACGAGGATTGCTTTGGTAAGCAGGGAGACCTTCCGCTTGAGCGACCACTCAACGATAACCAGCGTGTACACCGTGAGAACCGGACCCGCAATCCCGAAGAGTATATCCCGCAATTTCTCCGCCGGATATGAAAGCTCAACGAACGAATTGAAGTTATACACCAGCGAGTTGAACAACACAATCGAAGCAAGCACCGCAACAAGACGAAATAGTGTTTGGTCCGGATTCAGATAGACCAGGAGCCAGAACAAGATCATCAGGAGTAACGATACAGAAATCCAGAGAGTATTGTAGATGTATGTTCGCTTCAACTCGTGTGTCATGAAGAGATCGTAGTGCGGGCCTGTGAGAGCGATGAGCCTTGAGAGATTTTCCGGTTTCAGCCGGAGATGACGGTTCGTGAACATCGTCTCATAGTCAACAAAATGAATGGCGAGAGTGTATTCCCTACCGGAATCCAACCGCACAGGTGTCGCGTATTTGAGATGGGGATTGTACGCTTCATACGGCTTTCCCGTATTCCCAAACGAGGCAGCAAGTTCTCCATCCACGTACACATCAGTCGCAGCCCAGAGAGCCCTGCTAACTCCCACATTCAGGCCTGCAAGAGTAGAGTCCAACTTCACTCTCACACGAAACCATCCCTCAACACGGCCATCCGCATCTGCCATTGCCGGGGTAAGTTCCGTCGGTTTCAATCGTTGCCAACCAGCAAGATCGACATCATCGTTTGCCCAGGATGGATCGTGACCTGGCCTGAACAACCATCCCTCCATTGGAGCGAGAAGTATTTGCTGGCGGGCATCGAACATGCTGGCTGAAAGGACAAGCACTGTCTCCCCGCCGAACAGTTGTTGAACGCCCGCTATGAAAAGCAGAACCGAGACTATCGTCTTCATATGGTTAAGCAACACAAACATCTATGCGCCACCGGAAGGGATGGCGATTCTGAAAATCGTGCCGTTCGATTCTGAACTTTCTATTGTCATGATTCCGCCGTGCGCCTTCACAATATCATGCGTGATGGAAAGTCCCAAACCCGTACCCTGAGTTCCCTTTTTCGTCGTGAAGAATGGCTGAAGTATCTTGTCCTTGATCGCATCGGGAATGCCCGGACCGTTGTCTTCGATTTCAAGCGTTACCTGATTGCCTTCGCGATGTGTACGCGCCGAGAGCTTTGGCAAGTACGACTTGCCTCCTGCGTTCGCCTTCTCGCGCATTGCGTCAAAAGCGTTCTGGCAAAGATTAAGCACAACCCGGCTGAAATCTTCGCCAATCAGCGACACTGGGCCGACTGATGGATCGAGGTCGAGTACAATATCCACGTTAACAGGGTTCTTGCTTGCGCGCATGCCGTGAAACGCAAGGTTTACATACTCCTTCACCAACGCATTCAGGTCAGTCGGTTCCTTCTTCCCGCTGCCACCTCTCGAATGTTGCAGCATGGACTTGACAATACCGTCAGCCCGCGTGCCATGCTCGATGATTTTGGTGAGATTGGTTTTGATGTCCCTCAACAATTGAGGTACATCACCGTTGTCTGCACCCTGAGATTTCTTGATTTCCTCCATCACCTCATCAACCAACTCGACAGAGACAGACGAGAAGTTGTTGACGAAGTTCAACGGGTTCTTGATTTCGTGGGCGATGCCTGCCGTGAGTTGGCCGAGTGAAGCAAGTTTCTCTTGCTGGAGAAGTTGTTCCTGTGTGGACCGCAGGTCAGTGAGTGCATCTTCCGCTCTCTTCTTTGCTTGTTGCAGTTGGATCAGATCAAGTTGCGCTTGTCGTGCCTGTGCTTCAGCGATCTTCAAGTCTTCGAAACGGCGATAGGCGAGATCAAACACACTTGCAAACCGTGCCAGGGTGGCAACGGCTTCTTCGGATGGATTGGGAACAGGGCCTGGCAAACTGTACCCGATCTCGCCATGCGTAGTCCGTGCCATAATGAACGTAAGTCCACCGATGTGGCGGATGTCATCCAACGTGGGCGCCTGGGGATCCACTTGTTGAAAGTCACCCAGTTTGATCATTTTGTCCACGTATGCCACAGCAGTATCCACATCCATTGGGAAAACCAGGGTGGGCTCGTCACTCTTTTCCCAAGTGGCTACCAGCTTGATGTCTCCATGGATATGACGTGGCAGTGTCATCACCATGCCGATGCGCGTACCATCTCCCGACGTCATGGCTTTTTCATATTTGTCGGGAAGCCAACGCATATGCCAGAAGTAGTGCGCTTCATGTCCCAACGAGACGAACTCGGAGCGCATCGTGACAACGATATCGAGCAGGTCTGACGATTCTTTCATCGCAGTCACTTTTGCCCGGATCTTTTCCAGTGAGAGTTCGATCTGCGCTTCTCTTGCCTGCGCTTCGGCTTTTTGGAGGTCGAGGAAACGGGTATAGGATTGTTCGAGCACACCTGCGAAGCGCTTGAGAATTGCATTGTCGGCATCGGAGAACTTTCTGCCATGATGATTGGTGATCCCGATGGCAGTGTGGCGGCTTACCGATATCGACCTTGTTAACCCACCCTCCCTTGCAAGCAATTCCGCTTTGCGTTCTTCACTGTTTTGGTTCCACGGATGGTGCCGGAACAAATGCTCAAGAAATTCATCCTTCTCCGCTTTTGAATGATACACTGTCAAAAAAGGTTGACGACGTACGATGGCATCACGCACCTGAGTGTAAATAGGCCTGTCCAGAAACGGTACGGTCGCTTTCTGCACATAGTCGGTAGCGCCGGCGGCGGCCCACAACGGAAGATTATTTGTTACTTCATCATTGATCGCAACAAACACTCCACCATCAATATCAACACTCATCTGGAGTAGTTGTTGTGCCACCACATTGACGACCTCCTGCAATTCGTCCGTGTGGTGCATAGCCAGGCTGCGTGCCCGCACTCTTTCCAGTGCCAATTGTATTTCTGCTTCTCTTGCCTGTGCTTCTGCCTTCTGCAGATCAAGGAAACGTGTATAGGTTCGTTCAAACTCGATGGCAAACCGATGCAGGATGTCTTTCTCCTGCTGGAGCAGAGGTCTCCTGATATCAATACCAAAACACCCGTATTTCATGAATGCCTCTGTGTAATAGATGCCATCGGGGAAAAATCCGGGCTTCAATCTGTCGGCTCCCGCCAGCAATTCTTCCCAGGAGGCAAAGAATGTGGGAATGTTTTCAGGGGCAACAAAATGTTCATGTACAGAAACCCCGCTTCTCCAATCCGTAAAACATGCAGCAGTATAAGGTTCCGTCATGTCCAACGGATAGGAGATGGCCCTTGCGTGAAAGTCTTTGTTGCCGTCCTTTTCTTCCATCCAGGTTGTCCAGAACAAATGATCGCCGTTCTCTTCATTGGGGAGCCATACAAAAGAGAATTCAGAATCAACGCCCAGAAGCAATAGCTGCTCGTGAAAGACTTTGGCAATATCAAGCAGTTCCCCGGAATGTTGCATCATCATGCTCCGGGTACGCGTGCGCTCAAGAGCAGCTTCAATCTGCGCTTCCCTTGCCTGCGCCTCTGCTTTTTGAAGGTCGAGGAAGCGGGTGTATGTTTGCTGGAATACTTTCCCAAAGCGCATGAGTGTGGCATTCTCGTCCTCTGAATAAGGAACGCCGGCAAAGTTCTCTATATACAGAGCCACATTTTCCAACAGAACAGTAGAGATCGTAAAAGCAGGTGCGTCAAAAATGGCCTTCTTTGATTCCTCCGGGAACCCGGGTAAACGTTGAAAGAGATCATGGTAAAATCTGTTCTTCTCTTCAAAGGAGAGAGTGACGGCAAAGAAATCCAGCCCTCTTCTCTTTGCCTCATTGAAACGGTTGTAATAGATGCAATCGAAGTAGGGGATAGTTACTTGAGAGGGAGTTCCAAACCGGTCGGCGATCCAGCTCTTGTAGTCATCCCTTGACTTGTAATCCATAATAAACCCTGTATGTTCAGTATGGATTTTCAGTTGAACGAGTTGATCATAAACGATCTGGATGACATCCTTCAGCTCTTCGCTTTTTTGCATCCCCATTGACCTGCTTCTCACTCTTTCCAGAGCGGCTTCGATCTGTGCTTCTCGCGCCTGTGCTTCTGCCTTTCTCAAGTCAAGGTAGCGGCGATACGCCAGGTCGAACACGGCCGCGGCACGTCGTTGCAGCGACTTGGCTTCCTCCGAAGGCGGTTGATGGGAAACCATCAGCAGCGTCCCGCCGGAGAAGAAGGTAAGAAAATGCCACACTCGGTTAGAAACTCGTTGGCCGACGTACGGAGCAAGTTCAGGTTCGGCCCGGACAAGCGCCCTTTGCATCTCCATGGCTTTCGCGGCATCTGCCTCTATGATGTATTCTTTGTGCCCGGAACGGTACGCTTGCACCATTTCTCTGGTCAGCGCGCTGTCTTGCCACAGAAAGGACATCTTTCCCGTAACAATCTTCCCGGATGACAATGCAGGAGGCCGGAAGGCATACCAGGAAAGCAGACAATCTGAATTTTCTTCCAGCAGGCTTATCACAGAAGTCTCGAGCTCCGGCTGGCCGAGCAGGCCCATTTGTTCACGCAGAATGTGCACAACATTCTCAATCTCGCCGGATGCATGCATCGCCATCGCGCTTGCGCGGATACGCTCCAGAGCGGCTTCGATCTGGGCTTCACGCGCCTGGGATTCCGCCTTTTCAATATCCATGTATCGCCGGTACGCAAGCTCAAACACGTTGCGGAAGCGTTTGAACAAGTCCAGGTCTTCGTTCGTGAGGGGTGAGTAGCTTGAAACGCCCATCGCCACCGGGCCGAGAGAGTACCAGTAGTAATTCAGCGATGATGCAGTATTGAGGTACTTATCAATAAACACATTCGTCGTCTTTTGATACGCAATCCACTCCTTGACCTTCTTGCCCTTGATATGCGTCGTGAAGAATTCGCCATCGCCTTTCAGCATCTTCATGGCAAAAGCTCTGTGAGTCTTGTTGTTCGTGTATGTTGTCTCAGTGATGAATGTCTTCTTGTGCTTTGCGTAGTACTCATAGTTCATGTATGTGCCGCGGTGCGGGTAGAAGATGGCCGTCTGCACATTGCGGATGGCTTTCACGTTCAGCAGGGCCAACTCATTCGAGATGGTTCGGCATATCTCCAGCATATCAGCCGGTTGCTTCATGCCCATCGCCACGGCGCGCACGCGTTCCAGCGAGGTTTCAATTTCCAGCTCGCGGTTCTTCTGCTCCAGCTCAAGGGTGCGGCGTTGTACCGCTTCACGCAAATCCAGGTTCTCTTTCTTGATTTTCTCCGCTGCAATCTGTTCGCCTTCCTCTGCCCTCGAATCCGGCAAAGACCCGTGCTGGTGGACGAGTTTCCAACCCGACGGTGTCTCCTGAAACACTGCGCTAATCCGGACGCGGCCGTAGAACGTCCATTTCTTCTCAATCAGCACATACAGGTTGCTCTGCTCTCGAATCAGGATGCAATCACCCGCCGGTTGCAGCTTGATGTCCCGGTTGCGGAATTGCGCCTTGCCCGTCATCTGATCGGAGGTTGCTTTGTAGAACCTGACTGTCTCCTTCTTGCTGTTGAACACTTCGCTGATCGCCGAACCAAACACGCTAACCCTCTCATCCAGCATGGATGCAAAGGTTTTTATGTCTCCGTCGAGATATGCATCCCAATAGGCATGATAGATCTTGAGAATTCCGGCCTCGAGTTTCTTTGTCAGCTTCATGGTCGTGAATGGTTGATGGGTATGCTGAAGGTGAATGATGTTCCTTCACCTTCTTTCGTCTCCACTTTCAGTTCCCCGCCGTGACCTTTGGTGATGATGTCGTAACTCAGGCTCAATCCAAGTCCGGTCCCATCGCCTGTCGGTTTGGTGGTGAAGAACGGCTGAAAGATTTTCTCTTTGACAGCATCAGGAATACCATTGCCGTTATCCATCACACTGACGAAAACCTTGTCGGCAGACCTTTTCGTTGCAACGGTCACGGTCGGTTTGTATCCGTCGAGACCTTGCTTCTGCTTTTCGCTGACAGCATAGAATGCGTTGTTGATAAGATTGAGAATCACTCTGCCGATATCCTGCGCGACGACATTCACAGAACCAATATCGGCATCGAAATCGGTCGCAAAATCGGCATTGAACGATCTGTCCTTTGCCCGCAAGCCATGATATGCCAATCTCACAAACTCATCGCACAGCTCGTTGATGTCGGTCGGCTCTTTCTTGCCGGCGCTTGTGCGTGAGTGCTGCAACATGCTCTTCACGATGGCGTCGGCACGTTTACCGTGATGCAGAATCTTCTCAAGGTTCTTTTTGATATCTTCGGCAAGGGCTTGTGCATCCTCCACGTTTCCTTTTTGGAGCTCTTCCTTCATCTCGTCGAGCAACTCGGTAGACACGTCCGAGAAGTTGTTCACGAAGTTCAACGGATTCTGGATTTCGTGGGCGATGCCCGCGGTCAGCTCACCGAGCGAGGCCATCTTTTCGGATTGAATCAATTGGGCCTGAGTTGCTTTCAGTTCTTCCAATGATTGTTGCAACGCCGCTCTCGATTCCTCAACCGCCTTCCGCTTCAGTTCCAGTTCCTGAATCGTCTCTTCAAGCAGGATCGCAGTGGTGCGCTTCACCTTCTCCGTCCGGTCCAACTTGAACTCGGCAATGGCGATGGCTTTGTCAACTTCCTTCACCCAATTGGAAACAGATTGCTTCTGTTCAGGCGTCAGTGTGCCGGATTGCTCGACGAGGTTGAGTATGTTTTGTAGTGATTGATGCATCTCTCATGATTTCAGTTCTGCATTCTGGCCCTACCTCAACCCCCGGCCCCTTCTCCTGAGAGGAGAAGGGGAGGATTGAGCCTTGGATATCAAGCCATTTAGGCTAGTGACACTATTTTTCTTTCAGTGCTACCCAGCTTACTGTTGTTCCTTGAAATTCACAGCGGCCTTCATCCAATTTTCCAAACTCACCCAATGAGAAGTAGCCTATCATTGGTTTGCCCCATGTTGATGCCAGCCCTTCTATTTCGTTGGAGATCAATGGACCAAAAGTCCCTAATCTTCCTATGCATGAAAAAACCATCAATACATCGATATCCGGCATCTCCTTTTCTTTAATGATCCTGGTGTTTTCAACCACTTTGTCAATCACATCAAAATCCGGTGGCAGGGAAAACCGGAAATGATCTCCTTCTTGTATTTCACCTCCCATCATGACTGATTGATCGGCAGGATTAAACAATAGCGCTGGCTTCATGATAGCATTTCCTGATGCTCTCTCAAATTGTAGAGGATAGCCCAGGTCTGAAGGAAGCAGGCCTCTTCCTTCTGTCGCAGAAATCACTATGCCATTTCCTAAAAATCTTTGAATGACATGCATCGCCGGTTCATGGTCAATAGTGAAAACCCAAGGGCCTTCACTTCTTGTAATTGTTTTGCTTGTCCCTACCGGTTTCCATCCTGAAACAGCCATTCCGCTTATCGAAACTTTGTCCCGGTCAAGGATGAGTGCAAGTAAACCTCCAGTACTTGATGCATCATTGGTGAAAAGGATTCCTGAAAAATCAGCCGGATTACCGGTAACACCGCCTGCAACCATGATTTCATGGCCTGCTGCATCGGTCAATCCTCGGATCAGGTCATCTCCGGAAACTTTGAAATCCACCGGTGAAATGATGAAGCAGGGATTCGCAAAAGCGTTCTTTCCGGATATGCCTGTTTTATACCCGGCTTCGTAGGCAGATGAACCCTCGTAATCGTTCAATACAATCTTGAAATGTTCCGGTTTAATATCCATGAGCATCACAACGATATCACCGGCTGTAATTCCCTGTTCGGTGAATTTTTGTGGTGCAGTGACCCCGAAAATCGCAATGCCTTGTTTCCCAAAAATTGAACGGAGTTGTTCCGCATCTTCCATGTTGCTTACAATGACGATGGCAAGGGTTGGTTTGAAACCGTCTGCCATGCATTCCTTCAAGGGAGACTGTATCTCTAACGGCGTTCTTCCTTTGATAGATTTTGCTTTCATGATTATCTTTCTTTCAATGCCACCAGACAGCAAGCGTTGTTGTGATATTCATACTTTCCCTTTTTTGATTTTCCATATTCGCCATAAGTAAAAAAGCCCGCCATGGGTGCGTTCCAAATTTGTTGCACCTGTTCTATCTCTTCCTTGATTACCATTCCAAATGATAAATGCCTGCTCACACATGAAAACAGAATTAGCGCATCGGCTTGTTGATCTGCATGATCCTTTATGCCTTTACAGTCTTCTACTACTTTATCAATGGAATCAAAATCAGGCGGCATGGCAAATTTGATTTTCGATCCTTGCGGCACATTTCCGGAACAAATCAGTGAGCGGTCAGTACGATTGGCAAACATGGCTGTACGTATTACCGGATCTACATTTTCACGTTCTAACTGCAAGGGATAATACCAGGAACTGAGAAATCTCGCAATGTCGTTACCGGAATCCAGCAGTATGTCAACGCCCAGGTAATTCATCAGCATATCCAATGCGGGTTTGTCGTCAATCGTATATATTATGCTGCCTTCACTTTTCGTTACTGTTTTTGTCGTGCCGATGGCATTCCAGCCACAAGTGGCGATACCTCTTACATCGATCTTATCTTCATCAAGGATGAGTGCTACCAATGCGCAGTCGTTACTTTTCCCGTTGGTAAAAACATAGGTAGCTTCAAGAGCCAGGTCGTCTCCAGCCTTACCTCCAAATACAGTCACTTCACTGTTTGGCGATGAAGTATGTGTTGTACTGCCTTGCAAGATACCTTCGACTATCGGTTCACCATCTGAAGATACCCCACTGTTTGCTATGATAAATGCGGGGTTGCTGAAAGTTTCTTTTCCGATGGCACCGATTTTCCTTGCGTCTTCCAAAGCAGTTCTGGGGTTTGTTTCAAGAAATTGTACTTTAAAATACGCCGGGTTCATGTCGAGGAGTAGCATTACTATGCTGCCTCCTTCAATTTCACCATCGATGAATTCGCCTGCGGTTGTAGCGCCGAATATCTGAATACCTTTTTCGTCAAGCAACATGGAAATAGCTCTTCTATCTTGTTTGACAGACAGGAATACTATGGCTAAAGTTGGCTTGAAACCCTGCCTGTTCGACAGGCAAGCGTCAGCCATGATTCCTTCCAATGCTGATTGAATTTCTTCCGGGGTTTTCCCTTTGATTGATTTTGCTTTCATGTCTTCTCCTTCAAGGCCACAACGCAACACGTGTTGTTGTGAAACTCATGCTTCCCTCTTTTCGACTTGCCATATTCCCCGTAACTGAAGAATCCTATGAGAGGTGCATTCCATACGTTGGTCACTCGTTCAATTTCTTCGCTTGTCATGACACCGAATGACAGATACCTGCTGACACAGGAAAACATGATCACTGCATCGGCATCCCGATCCTCTTTTATTTCAGTACATTCCGCAACAACAGCATCAATGACATCGAAGTCAGGAGGAAGGGAGAACCGGATTTTCGCTCCCTGAGGTACATTGCCAGCGCAGACCAACGAACGATCTTCAGCATTACCTAACATGGCTGTTCGCATCACCGGTGGAGCATCTTCTCTTTCCAGTTGCAGCGGATAATATGCGCCAAGATTGAAAACGGTATTATTGAGAGGCTGCTGATCCAGACTGAGTCCCAAATACTTCATTACCAGATCCAACGCGGGTTGATCGTCAATAGTGTAAACTATATTACCTGCGCTCTTAGTAATTGTTTTGGTAATGCCGATAGGTTTCCACCCGCAGGTGGCAACTCCGGATATTTCTACTTTGTCCTCGTCGATGATCAATGCCGCCAGACCGGTGATGCTGCTCTTACCAAGGGTGAACACAGCTGGCCCGGTTAAGGTGAGGTCATCACCCGCCATACCACCAAAGATGGTGGCTCCTTCTCCGAATCCATCTTCAATGCCTTTTATGATCTGCTCACCGTCCATTTCAGTGCCCCAGCCGGATACAATGATAAATGCCGGGTTCGAGAACGCTTTCTTTCCCTCCTCACCTAACTGCTTTGCAATTTCGTAATCAGAACTGTTGCCCGTTTCGAGGAACACCAATTTGAAATAGGAAGGATTCAAATCAAGCAGCATGATAGCAATGCCCCCTTCGCTGATCTCAGGGCTGATGAACTCGCCAGACGTTGTGGAGCCGAAGATGCTGATGCCTACATTGTCGAGCAATGAACAGACAGCTTCACGGTCTTGCTTGATGGACATGAAGACGATGGCAAGCGTCGGTGTGAAGCCATCAGCCATACTTTGTTGCAATGACAGCCGGATTTCTTCGGGCGAATTTCCTTTGATGGATTTTGCTTTCATGAGTTACGTCTCGACTTGTCCTATCAATATTGTGACTCCACCCGTTGCAAAATTGGAAAGGTCGGCTGCCATTGCTTTTCCTTCGGGAGAACCCAATGTCTGCTGCATCTCCGCAGGTCCTGCGAAATAGAGTTCAGCCATCCGGTAATGCGCCGGAGTCGAACCGTCGGGATTGGGCAGGAATCTCGTGTACTCCGCTTTTGCAATGCCCGCAGCTTTTGCCACCAGCGGCAGATGGGTCTGGTGATAGTATTTCTCAAATGCATCCACATCGGCTGGATGCCCGTATAACACTGTTGCTTTGATCATGTGTGCCTTATTGTTTGTGGTTGAAGTTAGAACTGTGCTTTAATCATCCCGTTCTCCGATGGCTAATCACCATCTTCGTTGTTTGCTTCTTGAGGAAACTCTCCTCCATGCAATTGTGGGTACAGCGTCCCCACTTTTCTTCGTGTTGTTGATGAAGGCAGAGTTGTTCTGAATTGTGCGGACATTGTCCGCACAATTGTGGTTCTGTTCTATGTTCGCTCCTTCAACGCAACCCAGCTACAGGCGCCTGAATGAAACTCCTGGTTGTTTTGATTGTCCCTCCCAAATTCCCCATAGGTGAAAAAACCGGCCATAGGAGCGTTCCACACCTTATGCAGGCCTTCGTTCTCTGCATTCACCAACGGGCCCAGCACATTGATCCTTCCTGCACAGGAAAATACGAGCAGTGCATCCGCCGCATTCTCACCTTTGATGCGGGTAGCTTCCTGCAACACTTCTTCTACAATGTCAAAATCGGGGGGCATGGAGAACCAGAATTTTGTTCCTTCCGGCATGGCCACATCCAGGTGCAAAGCATTTTCATTTTCATCAATACGTAAAGGAGTATGTAAAAATGTTCCGCCTCCGGGTCTTTCAACAATGAAAGGATAGTACATACTCACATCATTCATCAGGTCAAAAGATGTAGCACCTGCATCCTCTTTCCTGCCGAGATACTGCAAATACATTTCTATTGCCTGGTTGTTATCAATTGTGTAAACCAGGTTACCTTTACTTTTCGTCACTGTTCTTGAAATACCCATCGGTTTCCACCCGGTGATGGCTATGCCCTGTATGCTCACGTTGTCTGCATCCAGTACGATTGCCGCCACGCCAAAATCAGTTTCCCTATCATTTGTGAAAACATAACTGCCGGTAAAGGTCATATCATCGCCTGCCATGCCGCCGACAAAGAACCGATCCTGACCCAGGGCTTCTCTCACTGTCTGAACCAGAGTCGGTCCATCAAAAAATTCCCCTTTTGCATTCATACCCGTGCTGCACAACAGCAAGGAAGGATTTTTGAACTGACGGGCTGCCTGTTCCGCTAATTGACGGGCTGCTTCTGCAATGCTTCTACCACCAATGTCTTGAAACAAAACAGCATAGTTATCCTTCGATACATCCAGCAATAACATTGCTATGGACTCTTCGCCCTGGTATCCGTCTGTAAATTCACCGCAGGAAGTGGCGCCAAAGACATCTATTCCCTGCCGGGTCAGCAGCTCACGGACAACTTTGCGGTTCTGCTTGACGGAGATAAACACAATCGCCAATGTCGGCCTGAAGCCGTCGGCCATACCGTGTTGCAAGGCCGATCGGATTTCTTCGGGCGAATTGCCTTTGATGGATTTTGCTTTCATGATCGTATTGGTGTTGAAACGGTTGATTGAACATGTCTCATCCTTCGGGGCAGTCGGCAGTTCCAGATCATTGTCGAAGTGCTGTGACTTCATCCTCCAGCCCCGTCATCTGCCAACGGATGAGGGAAACGGGTATCATACCGACGCCGTACATCTCGTCGAAAAAAGGCTTGAGCCTGAAGGCATCACCAAGTTGCCGGCTGCGGTCTGCGATGAGCCTCTCGATCAGGTACTTGCCAGTGACGTAGATTGTGCCGTAGCCCGGCTGGCGCAGATACAGATGTTGTTCGCCGCCGATCAAACTCAGATCCTCGCCCACCCAACCACGGGGTGTCCACTCGATTTGATACGCACGGGCTTCTTCGAGTGTGATTTCGTTTGCGTGCGCGTAGAGTGAAGCAAGCCCCCTCGCACATCGGAACGCTAACATGATCCAGACCAACTCGCGTGCACGCGGGTTATCGTCGTACAGCCCGGCGTGCATGAACATCTCCTCCACCCCCGTTGCAAACCCCTCCGATCTGCTCATCCAGATATTGTAGAGAAGGGGGTCACGGCGCGTCGGGTTCGGGTGTGGTTCATCCCGTATCATTGCCGTCTCGAACCAGTGAACGAGATGCGTGTACAACACTGCCGGCTCAAGATGCATCACGTTAGTGAAGAAGTTCCTCTTCTCCGGCGGCCTGTAGCTTCCGAGGTGCTTGCGAAGCTCAGGTTCCATATAGGGCTTGACCGTCAGGATGTCCTGATTCTTCAGGAAGTCCATCATCTTTCGTACCGATGCATCCGCCCGTTGATCATATTCGGCGGGGGATGATACCGGTGCAATCGGCGAGAGGTTTCGATTTCGGTGACGTTCAAGACTGAGCATGGCCAACGAGCGGTCGAGCTCGCGCTTCAACAACATCTCCTCTTCCTCCCAAGTCATGGGAATGAGCAGAACATTCTGCAAGTGCCACGTGTACGCCTCCTTGCCGATTCCGGACGGGCCTGTCTTGGACGGCGCTTGCTGTTCCAACCACTCGGCCAGACTTACTGTCGCCGCCCGCGCTTCCGCAAGGGCCTTCTTGAACTCACGGCCCGCTGTTCCCGTCTTCTTCGCAAGATCATCCAAATCGTTGATCTGATCGCGTATGCTTTGGGTACCCTCAATCCACACATCACGTGCGTTGCCCGTCAGGTTTGCGCGTGCTTGCTGAAGAAGCGGGGGAATCACCCGCAGTTGCTTCGCAAGCTTTGCCTCATCCATCTTGGACAGCGGGAATGTGTACATCCAGAGTTCGATGGCAGCGTGGCTCGTCGGGCCTTCGTGCGCGGGTGTATCGCTTTGATCAGGCCAGACGATTGCATAGTACGCCGGGTCGCGTGCCCATGGTTGCAGCACACGAATGTTGAAGTCGAGGCCGTTCATTTCCGCACGCAGCAACTCGAAGTCAACCTGATGTTCAAGCGGCCATCCACTCTGATCCATTGATGAGAGACGCGCTTGAAGAGCTTGCAGCTTGCGATGAGTTGCAGCAATTGTCGCCGTGGTGTAGTCGGGAACGCCCCCGGGCAACGTCGGATGTGCAAGTGCACGGAACTCACGGAAGAGGGAGAGAAGTTCGTCGCGAGAGCTCTGAGCGTAGGCAACAGCATTCGTGGCAACGAGGAGGGAAATAACCATCAATGTGAGAAATGAGAG